>LGFQ01000085.1 GCA_001508935.1 Synergistales bacterium 54_24 | reverse complement strand
GACCGCACGACTTGCATGTGTTAGGCACGCCGCCAGCGTTCGTCCTGAGCCAGGATCAAACTCTCCATGAGAATGGTCCTATACTTACTCATTTGTTCCTTCCTGCCAACTATGAACTTGTCAATGTGCTATCTTACTAGGCCCCTCTTGCGAGGGCGACGATAATATTAACCCGCCGCAAAACAAGTGTCAATATCTTCTTTTAGTTTCTTTGCGAGACTAAGGCCAACATATAGTATGTATAAGATGGCAACCCAGCTTGTCCTATATAGCCCTTCTCCACCGCTACAACAATATGTAGCTGACAGCCACGAAGCCAACCATAATTCTTGGGCCTCATTGACTGTGCAACCCGTAATAGGTACAACCAAAACCACACAGGCAAGTTGGTTTTGGATCGGTTATGATTTGATATACTTTAAGGCATGAGTGACTTCGCATCTTTATTTGACAAGCTAAACAATAAAAGGGTATTGGGAATTAACCCTCCCGTTTTTGACTTCGCCTTCTTCGATTTTTGGGCCAAACCCTTGGGTTTATTATATATTTTAGAGTACCTGCGCCAGCGCAAAAACGACATAAGCCTTATCGACTGTGTTTACGAGGGGCGCGATAAACCTAAGACATTTGGCCGATACAAGATCAAAAAAATGGCAATCGAAAAACCCTTACCCTATAAAGACATTCCCAGGAACTTTTATCACTTTGGCATAACAAAAGAAGCGTTTGAAGACAAGCTCTCTAAGGCAGAACCGCCTGATCTAATTTTAATAACCTCAGGCATGACTTACTGGTATTTGGGCGTCAAATGGTGCATCCATATAGCTAAAAAATTCTTCCCAAAAACTCCCGTGTTGTTGGGAGGAATATACGCTCAACTTTGTCCTGATCACGCTGAAACGCTCGGCGCCGATGGAGTTCAAACAAAACCCCTCTACGTCCCGTGTATTCGCCCGGCCCTCGATCTTTACGAAAACCCCGAATACGGCATCACGATCACATCTATGGGATGCCCCTTGCATTGTAAATACTGCGCATCGAAAAGACTATGGCCATATCACAAAAAACGCTCGATCGACGAAGTAATAAATGAAATTTCATTTCAAGCGAGCATTCCCACCGTTAAGGATATTGCCTTTTACGACGACGCGTTATTGGTTGACAAAGAAGAACACTTCTATTGGCTATGTAAAAAGCTAAAAGAAAACCTCAGCAATATACGCTACCATACTCCGAACGGACTTCACGTGCGAGAGATCGACGAAACTTGTGCGCGCTACCTTTACCAAACAGGCTTTAAGACGATACGCCTCAGCTTAGAAAGCACTGAACCTTTTATACAAAAGACGAGCTCTGATAAAGTCCACAAACACCAATACGTGAAAGCCGTAGAAAATCTGCTTGAGGCCGGATATCTCCATAAAGACATAGAAACGTACGTACTGGTGGGGTTGCCCGGGCAAACTTACGAAAGCGCGCTTGAAGCGGTCACCTTCGTCAAGTCTTTGGGTGCTACGGTGAAGCTGGCAGAATACTCACCCATCCCTAACACGCCCATGTTTAAAGAATGTACAAAACTCCTTCCCATTTTAGAGGAAGAGCCCCTGTATCAAAATAACACGGCTTACTGCGGATATATGTCGCCAAACATCACGCAGACAGAATTGCAATCGCTAAAAGACCTCGCCAAAAAATCTTTGCCCTCGTAACACAACCCAACCGATATCGCCCTCAAGCGAGATTGCCTTTTTGTGCTTTAAGTAAAGAGGCGATAGTTTCACATTTGATTTATATAAAGATTTATAGATCATGCCATAACATGCGAATTATAGCGGCAACTCGTCCTCTCCTCCGGCCTCTTCCTCTTTCAAATCTATCGCTTCTTCGATCGCCGCTTCTTCTGGCGCCGCCTCAACCTCAGGAGAGGGCAGGAAGCCAAAACCTTGTGCAGCCTGTTCTTTGACCTCAAGGGAGATTTCTTCCATCAGATCTTGGTGCTCCCTAAGATAATTGGAAACGCTTTCCTTGCCCTGGCCCAGGCTCTCTCCTTTGTAATAAAGCCATGAGCCCTTGCGCTTGACTACTTCATAATCTAAGGCCATGTCCAAGACGGCCATCTCCTTCGGAACGCCCCTGCCATAAATGAGGGTGGCATGAGCCCTGCGGAAGGGCGGAGCTTGTTTGTTCTTGACGACTTTGAGCCACAGTTCGTGCCCTATCGTTTCGTCTCCTTTGGTTACAGATTTACCGCGCCTCACCTCTATGCGGACCGAGCTGTAGAACTTGAGCGCCCTTCCGCCGGTGGTCGTCTCCTGAGGGGCGCCATAACCGAAGGTCGATATCTGAGCTCGCAATTGATTGATAAATACCACCGTCGTGTTGCTCTTTGATATGCCGGCCGTAAGGCGCCTCATGGCGTAAGACATGAGCCTCGCCTGAAGGCCCACCTGCGTGTCTCCTATCCTGCCGTCGATCTCCGCCTGCGGCGTCAACGCCGCCACGGAATCCACGACTATTATATCCACAGCGCTGCTGCGAACGAGCGTATCGAGGATATAGAGAGCCTGCTCACCGCTGTCAGGTTGAGAGAGATAGAGAGAGTTCACATCGACGCCCACGTTGGCCGCAAGCCCAGGATCCAAAGCGTGTTCGGCATCTATAAACGCAGCGACGCCTCCCATCTTCTGCGCTTCGGCCACGGCATGGAGGGCTACCGTGGTCTTGCCCGAGCCCTCAGGCCCAAAGATTTCGACGACCCTTCCCCTCGGAAGCCCCCCTATTACCAAAGCCACATCCAAAGGGAGGATTCCGGTTGGAATCACATCGACCAAGGCTTGAACCCTATCTCCTAACTTCATTATGGCTCCATCACCGAACTTGCTCCTTATATCGTTTACGGCCTGTTCAAGCACGTCCTCTCTTGTCAAAGGAACTCCCCTTTTGGCCATTTCTAACATTCACCTCCCAATTTGTAACGAGCCAAGGGCGAATACTTGGCTCCCTTTGGCGTCAATGTGCTCTGCATGAAAGTCAACGCCTCCACAGTCCAAGGGCCAAAACTCGTATCCTCCTGTGATAACTCCAGCAGGAACGAGAGAGGCACATCTTTCGGGTCTTTAACTCGAGCAAGCGTCAAGTGGGGATGAAACGGTCGCCCTTCGGGAGGTAAGCCAGCCCTTTTAGTCGCCATCTCCACTTGTCTCCATAGCGAATGCAGCGCCTGAACTTCTCCAGCAACGCCGAGCCAAATCACCCGCGGCTGGCGCAAGTGAGGGAAGGCACCCAACCCTGCCAATGTCAGCTCAAAAGGCGATACCATGCGACCTTTAAGGCGAGCCAGTTCGAGATTTACCTTCTCGACCTGGGCGGGTGATATCTCACCGCAAAACTTGAGCGTCACATGCAATCCCTCAGGGTTGACCCACTTCAGTTCCGACATCTTCTCGCTCAAATCCCTAACCCAACGCGCAAGCCTCTTTTTCGTCACCTCGTCCAACTCCACGCACAAAAAGGAGCGAATCCCCTTCTCGCCTTCCAAGGTTTAAGCCCCCTTCAACCTTCTCCAAAAGAGCTCCAGGGCCGTAGTCGTCGCCAAACGCCTGATCGTCTGGCGATCTCCGGAAAAGTGCAGCTCCACAGCTTTATCTTCGCCAAGACCGGAGACGCCGAACCAAACCGTGCCGACCGGCTTTTCACGACTGCCCCCCTCGGGCCCAGCTATCCCAGTTATAGCCACGGCCAAGTGAGCCTTATAAATTTTTCGCGCGCCGGTGGCCATCGAAAGCGCACACGGCGCACTTACGGCTCCATCCCGCTCTAAGATTTCACGCGACACTCCCAAGATGTTCTCCTTCGACTCATTGCTATAACAAACCGCACTGCCCAAAAAGGCCCGTGAAGAGCCTGAAATCTCGGTTATAGCTTCGCCGACCATGCCGCCCGTGCACGACTCAGCTGACGCTATCGTAAAGCCTTTAGATACGGCCTCTTCGATGACAGCCTGGGGCAACGAGGAAACGCCAGAGGAAAGGCAATCCTCCCCGACGAGTGACCGCACTCTCCTTTCGAGGTCTTCGACATCTTCTCTTTCGCCGCTTATGACGAGGGTAACGCTATTTGGGGCAGGCAGAAAGGAAAAGCTCTCTTCGCGTCCGACAACAAGCTCGGCGATCTTCTCCTTGAGATCCATCTCTAACCAGCCCACCACGACTATCTGCGCCGAATATCGATCCCCCCGCGGAAGTTGTCTCAAAAGTTCTTCGGCCATAGCCCTAAACTCCCACGGTATACCTGGCAGGACGACCACAGTCGTTGCATTGTGGCGGAAGCGCATCCCCAATGCCGTGCCTATGGGGTTGAAAATGGGCTCTGCGCCCTGAGGCACAGCCCCTTGCGTCGAACGCACGTTTTCGAGGTAGGGTCGCGTCTCTTCTGGATGCCGCAGGACAATTTTATCAAATAGATCGTCGCACAAAACCAAGGGAGCACCCAGGTAGTGCGCGATCGCCGAGCGCGTCTTATCGTCAGGGGTCGAGCCGAGCCCTCCCGAAATGAAGATCAGATCCACCTCGTCTATCCATCGGCGCAAAAAATCGAACAAGGCCTCTTCGCGGTCCGGAAGGACTTCTATAGCCTCAAGCCGCCAGCCGAGCTTAAAGAGCTCGCCTGCCAACCACGAGGCATTATTCTCGCTCACTATGCCCCTCAAAAGCTCGTCGCCCACTGCCGCCATCACAGCGCGGTACGGCAATGTCATTATCCTCCCAGACCGAAGGCCCATCTAAGCAGCCACAACACCACATTAGATAAACATCCTGCCACCACATCATCCGCCATTATGCCCCATGTGCCTGGGAGGCGTTTCTCCACGGTAGAGACGGGCATCGGCTTCAGTATGTCGAATATCCTAAACAGCAAAAAGGCAGGGAGGGCATAACTCAGGCCATGTCCCCACACGGCTATCCACGACCCCACAATTTCGTCTATCACCACTTCCTTGGGATCAACACCTTGGGTCTCCTTGATATACAGATATACGGTAAAAAGCCCCAGAGCAGCCACTATGCCGACCACCCATATAGGTATCGCCACCACAGAAGCTATGAGGCAAGCGGCCAGAGATGCCACAGTACCGGGCATGGGAACTATGCGCCCCAGTCCGCCGAGCGTGACTACCCACTCATACCAACCTCTCTTCTCAAAGGAGCTGCTCAAATCTACACCACCTCCGCCACGAGATCGTGCTCTAAGGCCTCCACGACACGAGCCGTCACAAACTCCCCGGTTTTTAGCCCTTCCCCAACAAGCTCCACTATGCCGTCCACCTCAGGCGCATCTCTATAAGACCTTCCCAGGATCGTTCCATCATCGTCGCGCTCCAAAACCAGAACCTTAAGGCAACGTCCGACCATGCGCATTTGCCGCCGGAGCGATATCTCAGCCTGAAGCTCCATCACCCTCTGCAGGCGCTCTTCTTTGACGCGCGCGCTTATTTGCCCAGGCATCTTAGATGCTTCCGTGTCATCCTCCGGAGAAAAGGCGAAGGCCCCAACACGGTCGATCTCCATGTCTTTTAGAAAGGTCAGAAGCTTGAGAAGGCTCTGTTCGCTCTCGCCTGGGAAGCCGACCATCACCGTCGTTCGTAGGGCAACGTCCGGGTTCAATTCCCTGGCATATGAAAATACGCGCCGCAATCCCTCTTCGCTCACGCGGCGACTCATGCGCGCCAAAATGGCTTCATCCACATGTTGGATCGGGATATCGAGATACGGAAGGGCAAGCCTTTCCTCCAAAACGGCTTCGAGGAACGGTTCATCGAGGCGAGCGGGGTGCAAATAAAGCAATCTGAGCCACGTCTCTTCGGGAAGGTCGCGTTTTAGGATCTTCAGCAGTTCGAGCAGGTGCGAATTCCCATCCCAATCCATGCCGTAGCTCGTCAAGTCTTGGGCCACAAGGCAGAGCTCCCTGGCTCCAGATGCAACCAGGCGTTCCGCCTCTTCGATGACCGCTTTCAGAGGCATGCTGCTCAATCTCCCCCTTATGGAGGGTATCATGCAGTAGGAACAGCGGTTGTCGCACCCCTCTGCGATCTTGAGATACCTGCTCCACGGCGAATCGCCCGGAAGCATGGCTCGAGCCCTTTTAAAATCGGAGCCCAAGGCCGCGAGCACCCTCTTCCAATCGGAAGCGAAAGCCCACAGGTCGACGGTCGGAAATTCCCTCACGAGGTCACCATCGTAGCGATTGTAAAGGCAGCCGACCACAGCTATATGCGAGACCAA
>LGFQ01000084.1 GCA_001508935.1 Synergistales bacterium 54_24 | reverse complement strand
TGAGCTTGTCTCCGAGCCCGACGCGATGTAGGAGTCTCACCCCTACCTCCTCGGACTGCTCGCGCGTGAGGCCTTTAACCTTTGTGGGAGCCAGCGTAACGTTTTGGAGCGCCGTGAGATGGGGAAAGAGGTTGAACTGTTGAAATATCATGCCGACCATCCCCGACAATTCGCGGTTGCTGATCTTTTTGTCGTCGATCCTGTTGCCGTAAAGGTAGACTTCTCCCTCGTCTATATCCTCGAGCTTGCACAGGCAGCGCGCCAGCGTGCTTTTGCCCGAACCGCTCGGGCCTATAACTGAGATGACCTCTCCCTCTTCCACCTCTAAGCCGATCCCTTTCAATACGTGAAGGTCGCCGAAGCGCTTGTGAAGGTTTCGTGCCTGTATGGCCTTTGCCAACCATTTCACCTCCCGATGTCATTCTACTACGTATGTGGGTTTATACTTACGTCGATGCACAATTGGAGGGGTTCATGTTATGTGGAAAATCGCCTTTTGGATCCTTTTTTTGGCGGCAGCGTCGTGGGAGGTGGTCCTTCACGCGTTGGAATGGAGGCATTTAAAGACGTTGGAGGGTGGACCACCTCAGGAGATGATTCGCATTTTGCCCGATAATTATAACTGGCACAGGGGGATTAAATATGCCCAAGATCACCTGCGCTTGGGCCTCGGGGAGATGCTTTCATCCTACACCCTCATGGCCGTTGCCATCGAAAGTGGCCTCTATGCCGCGGTGAGCTCGTGGGCAGGGATGACCTTTACCTCCCCCTTCTTGGCCGGTTTGGTCTTCGGCGTCGTGGCCTCAGCGACCGTTTGGCTCGTGCAGCTTCCCTGGGAGTGGAGCGAGGCCTTCCGCGTCGAGGAATCGTACGGCTTCAATCGGGCTTCGCCAGCGCTCTTCTGGCGGGACCAGCTCGTCAAGTTATCGTTTTTGTGCGCGATCGGCGGAGGGTTGCTGGGATCCCTCACATGGCTTTCGGGGAAGCCCCTTTGGCCCTTGTGGGGCTTTTTGCTCCTTTTTGGCGTAGAGCTGTTCTTTGTGGCCTTTCTGCCCATCGTAGTGGTGCCGTTATTTTGCAGGTTGGGTCCTCTGCAGGACGAGGCCTTACGCCAGCAGATCGAGGGCCTCCTTCAAAGCGTCGGTTTCCGGCCGGCCAAAGTCTTGGTGGCGGATGCCTCAAAGAGATCCCTTCACGGCAATGCCTTTCTGGCAGGGTTGGGGAGGGCGAAGAGGGTGGTCCTTTTCGATACGCTGATGCGCTCCTTTCCCCATCAGGAGATATTGGCTATCATAGGGCATGAGCTTGGACATTGGAAACGTCGCCACGCGGCAAGCCGCTTGGGCTTGTTGCTGTCGTTTGAGGTCTGCGCTTTTTTCTTTTTGTGGGTGGCCATGACGTCGCCTCTTTTTGCCGCATCCTTTGGCCTGGAAGGACTTTCCCATGGGAGCCTCGGCCTCGCTGTCGCGATGTTGGGTTTTATCTCCACGCTCTCCTTCCAGCCGCTCCTTTCGTCCAGGGCGCGAAAGGAGGAGTTCGAGGCCGACGCCTTTGGCGCTGAATGTGCGGGCAGGGAGGCGATGACAGAAGCCCTCCGTCGCCTTTCCTCGGAAAATCTCGCGTGGAGCCCGCCGCACAAGTTGTACGCTGCCTGGTATCACAGCCATCCTTCTATACTCGAGCGGCTCCTTCTTTTGTCCGACGGGGAAGGGCGCAGCGTTGCACAATAACTTATGGGGGTGATCCCTTGCTTTCATGCGGCATTATCGGCCTTCCCCTATGCGGGAAGACCACGATATTCAACGTAATCACCAAGGCAGGTGCTGAAGTGAAGCCCTATGCGAGCGGTAGGGTTGACCCGAACAGGGCGATCGTGCCCGTCCCGGACAAGCGCTTAGATCGCCTCGCGAAAGTCTTTGATCCGAGGAGAGTGGTGCCGGCGACAGTGGAGTTCGTGGACCTGGCTGGAATCGCCAGAGACGCCAGCAAAGGAGCCGGCTTGGGCGTTTCCTTCCTCTCCTTTGTCGAGAAGAGCGATGCTTTGATCCACGTGCTTCGCGCCTTCAGGGATCCCAATGTGCCTCATCCTGAGGGCAGGATAGATCCGGCGGAGGATTGGGAGATAGTGGAGATGGAGCTCATCCTGAGAGACCTATCGGCGTGCGAGAGCCGCATCAAGGGATTGCGCGGCAAGAAGCGCCTTCAACCGGAAGACGAGTCGGAGCTCGCTCTCTTAGAGCGCTGTCGCGCTCACCTCTTGGAGGGGCACCCGTTGAGGGAGGAGAGCTTCGCTCCCGAAGAGGAAAAGAGGCTCAAGGGCTTTTCTTTCCTCACCAGTAAGCCTGAACTTTTGGCCTTGAACCTGGACGAAGACCAGGCGAAAGACGATCTTATCCCGGGATGCGATAGGCTATACGAGTTGACCTCTCGAAGGGGTCTTGAGCTGGTCAAAGTCTACGGTCGCCTGGAGATGGAGATGGCCGAGCTTTCGCCCGAAGAGGAGTCGGAGTTTGCGAAGAGTGCCGGCATAGAGGAGCTGGGCAGAGAACGTCTCATAAGGTCTGCTTACCGCATTTTGAGGCTCATTTCTTTCTTTACCGTCGGAAAGGATGAGGTCAGAGCGTGGACTATACGGGACGGAAGCACAGCGGTCGAGGCAGCAGGAGCCATCCACACGGATATGGCCAAGGGCTTCATAAGGGCAGAGGTGGTCCATTACGAAGATTTCGCCGCCCACGACTTTTCCAAACAGAGGTGCAGGGAGAAGGGATTGTTGCGCCTTGAGGGGCGGGATTACGTCATTCGCGACGGGGATATCATAGAGATCAGGTTCAATGTGTGAGGAGGAATGACAATGGCATATCGCGGAATCGCTTTGACCATAGCTGGCAGCGACTCGGGCGGAGGCGCTGGGATTCAGGCGGATTTGAAGACCTTCGCCGCCTTTGAGGTTTTTGGCACCACGGCCATCACAGCCATTACGGCACAGAACAGCTTGGGCGTACACGGCGTATTCGATATCCCCCCGGAGATGGTGGAAGCGCAGATAGATGCCGTGCTCTCGGATTTCCCTGTGGGCGCTGCGAAGACTGGCATGCTCAGCAGGAGCGAGACCGTGAGGGCTGTGTGCGATGTCCTGAGGCGACATCGTTTCACTGCGCTCGTAGTGGACCCAGTAATGATAGCTCAGAGCGGCGATGCCTTGATAGACGATCCTGCAATCGAGGCTTTGAAGGAAGAGCTGTTCCCCCTCACCTACATCGTTACGCCGAACGTGCCGGAGGCCGAGCGGCTCACGGGACTATCGGTGGAGGATGAAGAAGGGATGGAAGCGGCCGCTCGGGAGATAGCGCAGATGGGCCCTCGGGGAGTGTTGGTGAAGGGTGGGCATTTGCCGGGCAAGGATGTGGTCGACCTGTTCCTCTGGGATGGAAAGGTGACCCGCTTTACTCATCCGCGCGTCGAGACCGAAAACACCCACGGCACGGGTTGCACGCTGAGTGCCGCCATAGCTGCGGGGATCTCCGCGGGAGCGGATGTGCTGGCAGCCGTGGATGCGGCTCGCCGATATGTCCGCAAAGCCATAGAGGAAGGCTTTAAGGGAGGCAAGGGTTACGGCTGTCTCTGCCACATAGTGAAGGAGTGGTGAGCGCCATGTCGTGGAGCGTTTCCGATGTGGCAATGGCATGGGGCGCAATTCGTCCTCGCAATCCTCTCATCTATCACATCACGAATGCCGTGGCCATGAATGAGCAGGCGCACGTAATGCTCGCCGTGGGCGCCTCTCCAATAATGTCTTGGAACCCGCTCGAGGCAGGGGATCTGACGAGAGCGTGCGACGGCGTATTGATAAACATCGGGACGCCGACTCGCGAGAGCGCAGAGGCCGCTTTTGTAGCTGTCGAAGAGGCTCGTTCTGCAGGAAAGCCGCTTCTGCTCGACCCTGTGGGTTACGGCGCCACGGCGCTGAGGAGTGAGCTGACAGAAAGACTCCTCGAAAGCGGCGCGCCGGCGATAGTCAAGGGGAACGGATCGGAGATCTCGCTCCTCGCCGGCGCGGGAGGTGCAATTCGCGGCGTCGACGCCGTCGAAGCTGGGGATAGTGCAAAGGCCGCCGCGGGCGTAGCCAAAAAGTTTCATTGCTTGGCGATAGCTACGGGCAAAGACGATTACGTGAGCGACGGGAGGCAGGTGTGGGCGGTGCGCGGCGGTCACGTCTGGCTGAAATCCTTGACTGGCTCGGGATGTTGGGCGGGTTCGCTCGTTTTGGCTGCCGTCGTCTCTTGCGGAGACGAGCTTTTGGGCAGCGTGGCGGCTTTGGTGGCCTTCGGCATCGCCGCAGAAAAGGCGGCCTCGATCTCCCGCGGTCCGGGCACCTTTAGGGCAAATCTATTCGACGCGCTCTCGTCTTTGACGCCTGGCGATTTTGAGGCCGCAGGCGTCCGCTGGGATAAGAGCTCTGACTTTTAGATACATGGCTAACCTTGGATAAGGGGTTTCAGCGCGCGTTCTAAGAGCTTTTGCCACGGAGGGAGCGCCTTGAGGGAGAGGTTACAATCGATTTGTGCGATGGACGAGACCTCTTCGGGGCGCCTCTTTAGTCTCCTGGCTAAATTATCTAAAGAATTGCCACCGCAGCGGATAGAGCTCCTCGGGATTTCCGCCTCCTTCCCCACTAAGGCCCAGCTGCGCTCCGATATAGAGCCTATGACGAGACCGCGTATAGGTCCCCCTCTGCGAGAGGGGGCGTTGACATTTACTATTGCACCGTCGCGTGAAATAACGACGCATCCCGTCGGATAGTCAATTGCTATCTCGCTCATGAGCGGTGCGAGGTTCGGATCGAGTTTGGTCCCTGCCTCCTCTTTCAAGATTTCGAGGGCCTCGACCGGAAGAAATGCCGGCCGGTATGGCCGGTCGGAGATCAGGGCATCATACGTGTCAGCTATGGTGACGAGGCGGACCACCTCCGGGATCTCTCCTCCCTTCAGAAGGATGCCACTCGCAGGGCCATAGCCCGTTCCATCCCAGCGTTGGTGATGATGAAGCACTATACCTCGCGCCAGCGGCATGATTGTGGAGTTTTTTCTCACCATCTCCCATCCCCACTGAGGATGCATCTTCATGATCTCCCATTCTTCGGCGCTCAATGGCCCCGGTTTGTTCAAGATTTCTGGCAATATGCGCATCTTTCCTATATCGTGGAGCAGCGCCCCGATCCCCAAGTCGAGGCGGGTCTGAAAGTCGGGATATACTACAAGGCCCTCTTCGGCAGCTACGCGCATTAGTGCCAGGGAGAAGAGCGTGGCCATCCAAGAGTGTTCGTAAGTGTATTCGTCGTAGTTTGCCAAGTGCTTCATATCCGAAAATACGAGATTGCTCGCGGAAAATATGCCCTCTATTATAGAAGCGATCTCCTCGGTGACTTCGTAAAGGACCTCCTCCGGCAAGGCCTTTTTCGACCGGGCGAAATCGTAAATCTCCCTTATCTGCCTGCGCACTTTGAGGGCTATGTTCGATGGGACGAGCGCTTCATCGGCCTCTTCTTCATCTGAAGGGAGCAAGACCTTGATGGATAGAATGCCATAGCGCCTCAGGCTCTCTATCCTCTGATGGGAAAGTCTTGCCCCCCGCGCGAGGAGGAGTTGTCCGCCATCGCCTAAGACGTCTCCGGCGACCTTCATCCCTGGTTGTAGGCTTTCGATCGGCACAATGAGCGGCAATTAGCAACCCCCATTCAGCGGCAGAGAAAGGGATTTGTTTTCATATGATCATAGCCCACAGTTTGGTATTTTATCATTTGTCCACATAAGATGAATGCACCTAAGGGCGCAATCTGATCGGCTCAACTGGGTCTTAAGGCCTAAGCTGAGCAAGATGGAGTGGCATTTGCCATGATTCTAGCGTGACTTTACTAAATCTATGGCAAAGAACAGCCTCGAGCTCCGCCACCGCAGGCATTTAGGGGTAGATGTCTGGTATAAACTAAAGTTATTTTCGTCAGGTCGCTATAGATCCTTTGCAGTTCTGGTGGCATTTCCTCCAGTTGAGTCTCTTTCACTGGCCTTCCCTGAAGGTCGATGAGCGTGATGATTTCGACTTTGCGAGCCCCTGTCAATTTATCAAGTCTCCAGGTTCAAGTTGTGGCCTGCCTCGTGGGCTTTCTTCGAAAACACTTGGGAGAGAAACGAACTGATTAAGCAGATAAAGGTATGGACTCGGATCTTCTTATCCGTCCAGTGATACTGAGGATGAACGGCATGTGGTATGGGTTCTTCAGATGCTTGAAGAGCCCCAAATCTATTGACACTAACTGTCACTAACTGTAAACTACGACAGTTGGATAAGGTGCAACGGCATAAAATCTG
>LGFQ01000013.1 GCA_001508935.1 Synergistales bacterium 54_24 | reverse complement strand
GGAGATGCGCAAACTCCTCAAGAAGTATCTCGAGGAACCCCGCTTCCTCTCCCTCGTGGAAGAGGGGCAGCAGCACTCGGAAATTCGTCACAAAGTCTACCAGGTCCCGCACCGGAGAAAGATCGAGGGGCTGATCAACGTCCTTCTTTGGGAAAACCCCAAAAAAGGGTTGATCTTCTGCCACACCAAGGCCGAAACGGCTGACGTCTCTCGCCGCCTGTCGGAAGAGGGCTTCGCAGCCACGTGTCTTAACGGGGATATGACCCAGAGGGAGCGTAACACGGTGCTGTCGGCGTTCCGCAAAGGTCACATCGCGCTCCTCGTCGCCACCAATGTCGCCGCCAGGGGCCTGGACGTGCCCGAAATCGACAAGGTCTTCCAGCTCGGCCTGCCCGAGGACGTGGAGACCTTCACCCATCGAAGCGGACGCACGGGGAGAGCCGGAGAGCGGGGCGAAAACGCGATCATCCTCTCTCCGCAGGAAGCACTGACGTTCAAAACTATGTTACGGCAGACGTCAATCGAGGTCGAGTGGCTCGACGCTCCGGACAGCGAAGACATCAGGCATAGACAGCGGGAAATGGAAGAGCACATCCTCCTCGGCGGATCCGAAGACAAGATTGGGGAGGATCTCTTGGAGTGGGCGCGAAGGCTACTCGAAACGGAAGAACCCGAAGTCCTCGTTTCGAGGCTTCTCGAGAAAGTAGACAGTCGCAGGCCCACAGGCTATGCCCTTAAAGAAGAGTTGCGGCTGGAACAGGCCCACAGGTCATCGCGGAGCGAAAGGGCCCCAAAAACTGACGACAGAGAGGCACGAGTAAAATCGCGAGGACCGGCCACGCCAGTGCGCATGACTCTCAAATCTTCCAGGGAGTGGAATGTGGGTAGGGTCTTGAGCGGCATCTGCAACGCCCTCAACGTGAGCGGTAAAGATGTGTCGCGAATCAAAATCCGAGGGGATTCCGTGCAAATAGAGCTCTCGCCAGAAGCGTTGAAGAAATACAAAAGCAACTCCGCAGCTCTCGAAAAATGGGGGTTCGCAAAAATGGAGGCCCCTGCAGAAAGAAGCCCAAAACCCTACCCGAAGAGCGAAAAGCGGGAAAGGCGCCGAATCACAAAAGACCGCAAGGATCGCCAGAAGGCTTATTAGCGCATGTCTTAGAAATTGCCCCTCGTCGCTGACTTCGCCAAGATCTGCCCCATAGGATCCTTACCGCATATTTAGGGGAATTTCTCGGGATTTTCACATCGATGCCTCCTATCCAAACGACACAGGCAGGAGGCATCGATCCCCGCGCGTTAGATCACGATTTCTAAGTCAAATCTATCGGCCCCTGGCGTCTCCTATGGTCAGAGCGATCCTTCCTTTCGCTTATGATGGGACGATTATTTCCGCGGAAATAATCGCGGCGCCGCCGACTCCATCAATTCCACGAGAAGGCGAACCTGTCCTTCGTCAAACCCTTCTATCACCAGGCGCTTTCGCTTCCCTCGTCCTATCAACTTGAGCCTTATGCCGTAACGATCGCACAGATTTTTGGCCTCAGGCATGGAGAACTGTGGAGCAGTCTTCTTTGGCGCCCTGCGGCGTTGAATGGCTTGCTCCAAATCCCTGACGCTTAAACCTCGCTCCGCGCACGCTTCGGCGAGCAGCACCTGCTCGTCTGCGCTCTCCAAAGAGAGGAGCAGCCTTGCATGTCCCTCTGAGATCTTTTCCTCGAGCAATAGGTTGCGGACGCGCTCCGGCAGGTCAAGGAGGCGAAGTTTGTTCGTAACTACAGAGCGGCTCCATCCCAAGCGAGAGGCCACCTCCTCATGAGTGAGGTGAAAGCGCTCGATCAGATCTTTCAACGCACGCGCCACCTCCAGAGGAGAGAGGTCCTCGCGCTGTAGGTTCTCCACCAGGGCAATCTCGAGCGCTGCGCTGTCGTTTGCGTCTATCACTTGCACGGGCACGGAAGATAAGCCGGCCATCTTTGCAGCGCGCCAGCGGCGCTCTCCAGCTATGATCTCGTATCCGTCCTTGGCAGCTCTGACGATAATCGGCTGGACAATTCCGTGTTCCCTTACGGAATCGGCGAGCGATTGCAGTTCAGAAGCGTCCATCCTCTGACGCGGCTGGAGAGGATTGGGCCTCAGAGACTCCACAGGCAGTTCCTTCTGTAGGGTCTCTGCCGGTCGCTCTGCGCTCGGTATAAGCGCTTCGAGGCCCCGACCTAAGGCTTTACCGCGAGCCATCGTCTCTCAACCTCCTCCGCCAAGGCCTGAAATGCCAGCGCTCCTGTGCTTGAGGGGTCATAATATGCGATTGGCTGGCCATAGCTCGGCGCTTCAGATAACCGCACGTTGCGCGGTATTATGGCCTCAAAAACCAGACCTCCAAACTGGCGGCGTACCTCCTGGGCGACCTCCTGCGAGAGGCGCGTCCTGCTGTCATACATTGTGAGCAGGATGCCCCCTATAGTCAGCCCATCGCTCAAATGCTTTTTTATCAGGTCTATCGTTTTGAGGAGCTGCGACACGCCCTCAAGGGCATAGTATTCGCACTGTATGGGGATGAGGACGGAGTTTGCGGCCACCAAGCTGTTGATCGTTAGGAGCCCCAAAGATGGCGGACAATCTATCAAGATCAGGTCGAAGTCGTCGACCTTGGATAAGAAGCGGAGTAGGCGGGTCTCACGGCTCAAGGTCCCCGCGAGTTCGACCTCTGCTCCTGCCAGGTCGATCGTCGCTGGAATAACAGAGACACCCTGCCATGGTGTACAAATAATTATTTCTTCAATAGAAACATCATTGATCAAAACATCATAGGTGGTATATTTCAAGGCGCTTTTGTCCACCCCGAGGCCGCTAGTGCTGTGAGCCTGAGGATCCATATCGACCACCAGGATGAGATGGCCCCTCTTCCCGAGTTCGGCAGCGAGGTTGACGCAGCAGGTGGTTTTGCCCACCCCTCCCTTTTGATTTGCCACAGCCACTACAGGCAATCGGCTCACCTCCACCAGGGCCGTTTTTCGGCCATCCCCGGCCTCCTGGGATATTTATCCGGGCACAGACCGACCTTCTCCCACAGCACTACATAGCGCTCTTTCCCTCTTATCTCGTAACGCTCCAATTTCGGCTCGCCCAATCCCAACTCAAGCCACCGCCCAGTCAACGGATCCAACTCGGAGCGCGCATGGCGCCCTTTGAACGCCAGCAGGGTGCCGCCCACTTTAACTAAGGGCGAAAGGTATTCGACCAAGACTCCGGCTTCCGCGACGGCACGGGCAGCGGCAACATCGTAGAATTCGCGCCGCAGCGACGCCTCTTCCTCAGCTCGAGCCCATATGACGCGCGCGTTCTCCAGCTTCAACCCCTTTATCATCCGCTCCACGGCTTCGCACTTCCGCCTCGTGGCCTCAACCAGACTCACCGTGATGTCCGGCTTACAGATCGCCCACACCATGCCAGGCAAGCCGCCGCCGCTTCCCACATCCACAACGCGCCCTGAGGGCGGAAGGAGCGGCAGCGCCGCAGCACAATCGAGGATGTGCTCCTCCCATAACGTTTCGGCATCAGACGGCCCAACCAAGCGCACATACCGATTATAATCGAGCAGAAGCTCCGCGTACTCTTTGAGCTTTGCCTCGTGCGATTTTATGGCCTCAAGGATCTCGCACATCAACGATATTCCGAGATGGAGATCTCCTTATCGGCAGGGTAGGTTATCCTGTAGCGCAGCTTTATAGCTTGAGCTTGGCCGGAAGCAAGGCGCAGCTTCCACGTGATGATGCCCTTGTCCGTCTGCTCTGCGGGCTTGGGGCTGATTTCTTTTGTCTCGACCTTTATATCATCATGCGCGCTGACGGGGACCCTGTCGGTCAAGGTAATTTCAACCTCGCTGGACAAGCCATTATTCACGCGGATCTCGTAACCTTCCTCGAGCCAACCCTTTCCCCACCATTTTTCGTCCCCTTTGGGAATAAGGCGTTCTTTTGTTGCGGTCACAAGGGGGACACGGCCGAGCGGTATCGTAACCGGCTCTCCGCGGTTTGCCGCCGCCAATTTGATCTTTCCTGATGGCGTACCATCGATGTAGTTTTGAGTCTCGCCAGGAATGAGGGG
Organism: Synergistales bacterium 54_24; assembly: GCA_001508935.1. Lineage (GTDB taxonomy): Bacteria > Synergistota > Synergistia > Synergistales > Thermosynergistaceae > Thermosynergistes. The sequence continues at coordinate 24,298 of LGFQ01000013.1, read as the reverse complement.
ACGGTCCAGGGGTTCCGTTTCGGCTATCATCCAAGCCGCAGCATCGAAATCCGGAACGCACACGACGTCCATCTTTGCCTCTAAAGTCATCTCGTCCAGGGGAAGATAAGACGGCGTTCCATCACCACTTACGTTACCGTCAACGAGGTATACGATATCAGTCTTCGTCTCCAAGACCTCTTTTGCAAATTGAGCACTATCTTTGGTTATGCCGGCCTCTAATGACCTGAAAATCTTCATCGGGGGCTTAAAATCGACGACGAGCGGCACAAGTTCGGGGATAACTACGCTTTCTGCAGGTTTTACAGTATGAAGGGCAAGCTCGCCGCCCCAGGGGACGCCGCACTTTTGGGCGACCTCCGCCTGCAACGCGATGGTCAGTCTGCCAGAGCTAAAATCACCGGCTATCTCGTAGGTGGGCGTCCACGAGGCACCCCTCGCCTGCGCCCTGACGGTCACGTTCCCCTCGCCCTCTGACACGACGGCGACGCGGATGCCCTTTTTATCGGACGGAACGCGCGAATTCCACTCTTCTTGCAGGAAATTCAGGCGCGCCACTTCGGCCTCAAGTTCGTGCGCCTTACGGCGCACCTCGAGCTCAAGCACCTCCCGACGCTCTTCCAGCGCCGGAAGCGACCGTGTGAGGTCGTCCGACTCCGCCGACAGCGAGACCTGTTCGAGGTGCAAAATAGATTGCTTCAAAGCCGCGATCGCCGATTCCATTGCGTCGATTTCGGCCCGGCACTCATCAAGCTCCTTCTTCAAGGGCAAAAGGCCGTCGGGGACCCAGTCTCCTAAATATACCTTCTCTTTGACGACGGAAACTACCCTCACGCCGGGGTCTGGAAGGAAATCGATGCTCTCTGCGTCTACGGCGGGAGGAACGATGATCTCCGCCTCGCCAGAGGGGAGAACGAACGACATCGTAGCCCCGTTCGGATAGATATCTACGCTGCTCGGCGTTGCAACTTGCGCCGACGCCGGGAAGCAAGCGACAAACGCCACCAAGAGCCCCAGAAGCGCGCGCAGGCTAAAACGCCACAGTTCGCACCTGGCGCTTTTCGGAGCGCCTCCGTTCAAAATGCTTCGCCATCCGCTCAAAGCGCTTCTCTCGGTTTTCAAGATCGATCCCCCTTTTCGCATCTAAACGGGCGCCTGGCCGCGCGCTGCGGCGTGAAAGGCCACGAGCGCCTTTGCCACCTCGCTTGTGATTATGTCAAGATACACCCCGCCGCGCTTTGCATCGGCGAGGTGTGCATCGCCACTATGGCCATCCATCCCGACCGAATTTCCAGGCCTCTGTAGGTAAACCCCTGTTGCCCCTTCAGCAGGAATGTCTTTCCGCGCCGGAGGCAATAAATCCAAGTCGACCAAGTTCGGCTTCAAGGCGAGCATGAGGGATGTTTCAAAATAACCCGCGTGGCCGGGTACCTTTACGCCGATCTTAAAGAGGTCGGTCTCCCTTTCGAGGGCCACTTTGGCGATATCCCAGTAATTACAGGTGCCCACGACGACTGGGCACTTTAGCGGAGTTTTCCTTGTAACTATGCGGGCGGCCTCGGCATTCCCGCCGTGCGAGTTGAGGATCAGTATCTCTCTAAAGCCAGAGGCATGAAGCGATGAGACTATATCCGAAAGAACTTCGATTAAAGTTTCGTTGCTTAAAGAAGCGGCACACCAGTAGAGGTGATGATCGGAGCTCCCAAAGGAGACCACGGGGCAGAGGACGATGGGGACCTCGCTCGAAGCCTCTGCAGCCGCCCTGCGGGCGATCGCCTCGACGATGATGGAATCCGCACCAACCGGCAGGTGCGGCCCGTGCTGTTCCACCGAACCCACCGGCAATAAAGCCAACGCCTGTGGGGCAATCTGAGCAAGCCTGCCTCTCGTCAGTTCAAGGAGGTCATACATCCTCAATCACCTCTCCCCACCGCTTCGCTTTAGCTCCCACCGGCCACGAGGCCAGTCTTAGAATGTATATATGCTATCGGCAAGCCAGGCTTTCCGCGATGCCCAGGATATGAAATGGGCTGCAAAGACCATAGCACTTAGGAGCAGCAAAGGCAATAGCTCAAGCCTGTCACCAGATTTTTGAAGAACGCGACGCACTTCAAAAGCAAATATCTTTTATCTCAAGCGTGGGGCACGTCAAACTTGAAGGGGTTAAGGGCAGGGGAGAGCCTCCTCGCAACCGTAACCCTTAACCCCTATCGCTTTGACTTCAACGAAGCAGGTCGAAGCCAAAGCGCAAACACGAGCACGGGCGCCCGAGCCTACTTCGAAAGCTCTTTTAAAATCAGGCGCGCGACCTTTTCGCCAGAAAGGAGCATGCCTCCAAAAATGGGGCCCATCCTTGGGCCGCCAAATGTGGCGTTACAGGCCATGCCGGCCACATACAAGCCCGGGAATACCTCTTTCGTGTTCTCCAAGGTCAACCTCTCGGCCTCTTCGGGGTTCATAAATTTCTCCCCTTCTATGTTTTTCGAAGGTGTCAGCAACCTCCCAGGGGCTTTTTTAGCTACCATAGCCACGACTTCGGTGTCGTGTCCTGTGGCATCTATTACGTAGCGCGACCTAATCGAGAGCGGATCGACGTGTAAGTTCGCCATAGGAACGGCCGTCCAGTTTATGACGAGCCCAGAGATCCTGTCGTCTTTTACGACTACGTCCTCAACGCTGATGCAGTTGAACACGACGAGGCCAGCCTTTACGGCCTTGCTCGTTATGGTGCTTACGGTTTCGACGGAATCTGCCGTATAGTAGCCGGCCTCCTTGTATGGCAACGTGGGCACATCGAGCTCGTCCAATAAGCGCTTGGCGTCTTCCTGGACGACTATCTCGTTAAACAGCATGCCTCCGCCCCACATGCCTCCGCCTACGCTGAGTTTTCTCTCGTAAAGCGCAACCCTATGTCCCGCCTTCGCCAAAAAATACCCAGCGACCAGCCCTGAAGGACCGCCGCCGACGATGGCCACGTCGAGTTCGAGGTTATTCATAAACTTATCGAAATAACGCTCCATTATCGCTTTGGTTATCGTAACCTCATCCAGCCTCATCTTTCATCGCTCCTCCTATATTTGTTACGCACCGCGAACCATCTTCACGGCGCAGAGTTTGCCGCACATCGTGCACGCTTCCCTGTCCGAAGCAAGCTTTGATTTGCAACGCACGAGCTCAGGGTCTAATGCCTCGGCGATAATACCGTCCCAATCGAGGCGCTGTCTGGCGAGGGAGATCTTCCTGTCTTTTTCCGCCGCACCCGGCACGCCCTTGGCGACGTCAGCCACGTGGGCAGCTATCCTCGAAGCCATGACGCCGAGATATACGTCCTCCTCATCCGGCAGGCTCAAGTGTTCGGCTGGCGTCACATAGCACAGAAAATCGGCCCCAGCCGAACCTGCCAGCGCGCCGCCTATAGCGGCGGTGATGTGGTCGTATCCTGCGGCTACATCCGTGGGAAGAGGTCCTAACACATAAAAGGGCGCACCGTTGCATAGGCGCTTTTGAAGCTGCACGTGCGATTTTATGTGTTCAAGCGGCACGTGCCCTGGCCCTTCGATCATCACCTGGACCCCTGCACTAAAGGCACGTTTGGCCAACTCGGCCAATATCATGAGCTCCTCTGTCTGCGGCCCGTCTATGGCGTCCACGATGGAACCGGGCCTGAAGCCGTCTCCGAGGCTCAAGGTCACGTCGTAGCGGTGGGCGATCTCCAAGAGGTCGTCGAAGTGTTCGTAGAGGGGGTTTTCCTTGCCGGTCTTGCGCATCCAGTAGAGATGAAGCGAGCCGCCGCGGCTCACGCACGGCATAATCCTTTCGAAAGAAGCGAGCTTGCCGGAAGACTCGCGCGTGACGCCGCAATGCACGGTGATGTAATCGACGCCCTGACGACATTGCTCTTCTATAGACGAAAAGAGCCTCTCCTCGCTCATTTTTTCCAAAGGCTCACCGTCGCGCGCCATCTCCGCCGCTACGGCGTATATGGGCACGGCTCCCACCATAACCGGCGACTTATCGAGGAAGAAAGACCTGACGGAGCGGAGATCTCCCCCGGTCGAGAGATCCATGATCGAGTCGGCCTGCGCCTTTACGGCTGCGGAGAGTTTTCGCTCCTCGAATTCGAGGTCCGCGCATTCGTCGCTCGTCCCGAGGTTCGCATTGACCTTCGTCTTGAGCCTATGGCCTATCGCCTTTATGCGGGGGAAGGAGTGATTTACGTTCTTAGGTATCACCGCCCGCCCCGCGGCTACGAGCTCACGAAGCTCCTCAGGGGTTATACCCTCGCTCTCGACAGCAAGCCGCATCTCTTCTGTCACGATGCCCGCCTTTGCACAATCGAGTTGGGTTTTTTGCATGCCTTTCCCTCCTAATATGTATTTGGAGGAGGGAAGACGTTCGAGGAAGGGCCAAAATAAAAGGCCGCTGCGCGAGCGGCCGGAGAGAACTATAACCTCTAACTTCCTCTCGCCATTCCCTCCGCCAGCATTACCTGGATCAGGTTCAAGGGGTACCTTCTCAGCCCATTGCTTCGGGGCGCCCCCATGGCGATATATGCAATTGTCGCAAATAATATTTACCATTCTTCTGCTTTCCTGTCAACGGGCTCAGAGCTGACCAAAGGGCAGCCCGTCGAGGAGCTCTTCGGGATATACGCAAGCAGCCTCCTTACACGGTGTCGTATAATAAGTACCTCAGACCTCCTGTGAGATCTGAGCTTCAGGTTTATGATGCGGAACGCACGCGGTGGAGGAATATACATGGCAATTCGCTTGTCGAGCAACATCGATATGGGTAGCGACAAAGTATCATCGGTGCTTTGGCGCTTAGCCATCCCGTCCATAATAACGATGGTGGGGCACACGATATTTCACATAGTCGACACCTTGTTCATATCGTGGCTCGGCACTGTGCCGCTCGCCGCCGTGTCGCTTGCCATGCCGGTTATCATCGTGGAATACGCCCTTTTTAGCGGATGTGCTGTGGGGGCAACGGCCCTCACCGGCAAAGCGCTCGGCATGAACAAAATCAACCGCGCCAGGGTCTTGTCGAGCGCAGCGCTATCCCTCATGATCTCCCTGTCCCTGTTGTCGATCGTCTTCCTGTCGGCAAATTTTAGGACATGGTTTTTTCATCGTCTGGGCGCTAGTACGGCGACGCTCCCTTTGATAAGCGATTACCTCTTCTGGCAGATATGGAGCTTTCCGATCGCCGCATGTTCGATGCTCTTGGACGCCACTTACAGAAGCCAAGGCGAAGCCTTGATCCCGATGTATAGCCTGATCATCGGGAACGCCCTCAACCTCGCCTTAGACCCGATTTTGATGTTCTCCCTCGGCATGGGGGTCGCTGGCGCGTCGATAGCCACACTCATAGGGAGGCTATTTACCCTTTTCTTTTCGTGGATCAACTTAAATAGGCGCAGCAAGATCTTCCCTCGTATAACCATAAACAGGAACACTCCGCTGATCTGGCGCCGCCTCTTAACGCTGGGACTGCCGCTTTCGATATCCCAGATAAGCTTTTCCGTAGGAGCTGCAGTTTTGAACAAGCTTCTATCGAAGTACGGCGAGGCTGCCATCAGCGGTTGGATGTTAGGGAACAGGATTGAAGACCTCGCCTTCTTGATAGTGTTTGGCTTCAGCTCCGCGCTGATACCGTTCGTAGCCTATAACTTAGGACAGCGAAAACACGACAGGATCAGATCCGGCTTCATCTTTTGCACCAAATGGGCAAGCCTGCTGATGACGGGCGTTGGGGTTGCGCTTTTCGCCGCGCCATGGGCCTTTTTAACGATATTCAAACCGGAAGCCATTACGCTCGCCTATGCCTCGGCTTCCATTCGCGCTTCCACCACAGCTTATCCTCTCATCGCCCTCACGGTGATCATCGGAGCGGTATTTCAAGGCGCCGGGCACACCATCTACAATCTCATCGTGCAGCTGACGAGAAACATGTTGATGCGCATCCCGATGGCCATCGTGCTCGACCTCCATTTCGGCATAAAGGGAATATGGTGGTGCCAGCCCCTATCGGCCATCGCCGGATTCGCGATCTCTCTATTCCTGTTAAACAGGCTGCTAAAAGAGTGGAACATCTCTATATTCTCTAACAAGCTCAAAGTCGCGACAAACGACGAGCTAAATTGTCAGGGAAAATAATGTGAGACGCGAGAGTGCGAGAGTGAATGTGAGTATGAGAGTGGAAGTGGAAGCGAGTGTGAGGGGTGTGCAAATTACATGGTATAATTTGCTGATAATGAACGAGCCCTATCGTTGAAGCTAAAAGGAGCAAGGGTAAGGGGTGGCAAAACACGGACTACAGCAAAAACACGGACCGCAAGGATAAAAACACAAAAGGCAAAGACCTCACCCCGATGCGGTTGGTGCTTTATAACGTAAGGTATGGCACTGGAACGGGATGGGATTATCACCTGCCTTTTCCCTTTTGGGGTTGCTTTAGGAAGACCGAAGACAGGTTCTGGGAGATTTCCGACTTCATAGCGAAGCTAAATCCCGACATTGTAGGGTTGGTGGAGTCGGACGGCGGGTCTTATAGGCAAAACGGAGCAAGCCAGCCGGCCATCGTGGCATCGCAAATCGGAGGACTTCCCGTCTTCGCCTGCAAATATTACGGGAATTCCTTCATCGCAAAGGCCCCGGTCTTGAGATTCCAAGGCAACGCGGTGGTGACGAAAGTGCCTCCCGTCACCTACAGAAGGTGTTACCTGAGCCGCGGCATGAAAAGGGCGGTGCTCGAGATAGAATACCCGGACTTTGTGCTCTTCCTCGTCCATTTGTCCTTGGGGCCGGGTGCGCGCAGGACGCAGCTCGAAGAGTTGAAGGCCAGGTGCGCCGAGGCGAAAAAGCCCGTCATTTTAGCTGGGGACGGAAACACCTTCGGCGGTGCAAAGGAACTGGCACCTTTGATGGAAGCGGTGGGCTTGAGGAACGCAAATGCCGCCGACATGCCGACGTTTCCCAGCAGCTACCCGAGTTTTGCACTCGACTTTGTACTTTACAGCCCCGGTATCGAGGTGCAAAACTTCTTCATGCCGAGGGTGAGCTTTTCGGACCACCTCCCCTTGGTGTGCGATTTTTCCGTGCAAAAAACGGAGCTGACGGGCAATGCCATATATACTACCGGTAGCATAGCAGTTTAATAAAAAGCAGGAATAGACGGCGTGAACCTCACGGTAATAATTCTCGGTTTATACAACATGACCTCCTTCACCATTCGGGTGGTCATGTTGTGTTATGTGCCACTGCGCCACGAGCCGGCCACAGCCATGGCTTGGCTTTTGGCCATAAACATATGGCCTTGGGGCGGGTTGATCCTATATTCGCTCTTTGGATCGACAGGATTGCCGAGAGAAAGAATAGAGCGCCGCGAGATGTTGCTCCGAGAGCTGGGGGACAGCATCAAAAACCTGAGGGCCCGCCTCTTCGAAAACCTCCACCATCCCGATTTAGATGACCACCACATCAGAATAAGTTACCTGGCCAGCAGAATGGTGGACATGGAGCCGATGCCGGGAAACTCCCTGGAACTCATAGACGACACAGAAGCTTTCATAGATAGGCTGTGTACGGACATAGACGGCGCCAAGGATTACGTCAACCTTTTATATTACATACTCTCTTACGATGAGGTCACCGAAAGGCTCTTTCGTTCGCTCAAAAGTGCCGCCGGGCGGGGCGTCGAGTGCCGTATGCTCTTAGACGCCGTGGGCTCCAAGGTTTTCTTAAAAGAGCACGTTCGCATGTTCGAAGAGGCAGGCATCAAGATAGCGAAAGCACTGCCCATAAAACTTCTGCGGCGAACGCACTCGACCGCCCGCTACGATATACGAAACCACCGGAAGATTGCCGTCATAGACGGCAAAGTTGGTTACGCCGGTTCGCACAACATCATCGAACCTTCTTATAAAAACAAAGCCAAGGGTCTTCACTGGCATGACCTAACCTTGAGGTTGGTAGGTCCTGCCGTGGTTCAGCTTGAGGGCGTCTTTCACGAAGATTGGTATGTCGAAACCCACGAAAAGCCTTCCTTCGACAACGTGGACTATGTCCTGCGGGAGGTCAAACCCAAAGGCAACTCCATCGTGCAGGTCGTCCCAAGCGGGCCACACAATCCGTATCAAAGCTATCAAAGGCTCATCGTAGCTGCCATACTCGCCTCGAAAAGACAAGTCACCATTACCACGCCTTACTTCATACCGGAAAGCGAGACCCTTCATGCATTAGAAACGGCGTCATTAATGGATGTGCGCGTGAGGCTCATAGTGCCCGAAAGGACCGACCAGCTTATCGTCGGGAGCGCCGCCAGGGCTTATTTTACGCCCCTGCTCGACATGGGCGTGGATATATATCTCTACCAAGGCGGCATTATTCACGCCAAAACTGTGACTATCGACGACGACCTCGCTTTCTTGGGCACCAGCAACTTCGACATACGCTCCTTCGCGCTGGACTTCGAGCTGGATCTCATCCTCTACGGAAGGGATGAAGCCTCTCAAATCTTGGCCGCTCAGGAAAGATACATATACAACTCCAGGAAGCTTTGCGCCTCCGACTGGGGGAAACACCCCTTACTAAAGCGCACTTTTTACGGTATCGCTAAGCTGTTCAGCCCGCTGCTTTAGGATACTTGTGAGGGTTTCTTCCAAAACCTCCGCTGGGCGGGCTTATGAAACTCGGAGAGGTCTAAATCGTCCGCGCCTTCGGCGGAATTCCAACAGAACATGAGGAAATCCAACTCGTCGGCGGCAGATACTATCAGCGCCTCGAGCGTGCTCGGCAGAACGGGCGATCCATACTCGCGCTTGCCGTGATGGCTCACCAAGATATGCCCTATCTCCAACGCCGTCTCTTCATCGAGCCCATATGCTTTAGTTAGCTTCACGAACATGGCGTAGCCCAGCGGAATATGGTCTATCACTGCGCCTTGGATCGTCATCCCCGGCAACGGATCGGCACAATAAGCGTCCAGTTTTCCGATATCGTGCAGAAGGCCGCCCGCGATCAAAACGTTCATGTCGATCTTTAAACCTCGCTCCAAATAAGACTCGCCGATCGCCTTGGCGCTTTTCGTAACGGCGAGGGTGTGCTCAAGCAGGCCGTGCACATAGGCGTGATGATAGCTGAGCGCCGCCGGGGCATCCTGAAACTGCTCCAAGAATTCACCGCTATAAACTTTTGACAAAAAGGATCGCAGCGGCTCGTCGCACCCGTGAACCAAGGCCCAAAACTCCCTCAACATATCTTCCAACGGGATCGGCGATTTTCTCAGGAAAGATTCCAAGGGGTATTTAAGCGGGTCCAAGAGGCAAATCTCTATGAAGTTATATTGCAACTTGCCCCTGTATTCAGCCACTACGCCCTTTACCCCTACCGGTCGCTTCACGGCGTTTTCGAGGACGCTGGCTTTATCGGGAGTAAAGGCCTTTTTGCTCCCTTCTCTGAGATCCCACCACTTGCCGTCGGACCATATCTTGGCATCCAGCATGCCGCTGGCATCCATTATCGTAACCTCCCAGAACGGCTGTTGGGTCTTCGTGAACCTCTCCCGCGCCATCAGGAGGATTCCAACGGCTACAAAAGGATTTCCCGCCTCTAAATTCTTTATTTCCGCTATTTGAATCGCATTTTTAGCGGCCAAATTGCTCACCCTCTGTCGTTCGTAATGCAGTGGTCATTTTTAAAATTATAATACACCCAAAATGCGCCTCGCCGATCTTCGGGCATGCCCAAAAGGGGCCTCGCTCTTTCGGCCTTGCTTTGGGGGGTTGTTACGAATTCGTTACCTGACGGTGATGATTTCTTAACGTTGGCGGCGCGATCATTGTGGTAGACTTTCAATTGTCCTAAAAAACGTATGCGTAAGGGGGAAAGTTCATGTATCGCGCAACCGTTAAGGCGGCACTCCTTTTGGCTCTATCCACGACATTGCTGGCCATGCCCGTATTGGACAGCGGGGCCTTTTCCCAAGAAGTTTCGGGGAGCATAACGCTTTACACTTCACAACCTCAAGACGACGTGAGCCAGCTCATCTCGGGGTTTAAAGTCAAATATCCGAATGTCGAGGTAAAAGTCTTTCGCTCGGGCACGGAGGAAGTGGTATCGCGCTTTCTCATGGAGGTGCAGGGTGGGAGCCCTCAGGCGGACGTGCTCTTCGTGGCAGACGCCCCCACGCTCGAGCGTCTCAAGGAGAGAAACCTCTTGGAACCTTATGCCTCGCCCGAAACCGAGGCGATAGACTCGGCCTTCATCGACCCTGACCACACATATACGGGGACAAAGCTTATCGCCACCGGCATAGTCTACAACACGGAAGAAAAAAGACCAGACCCCTCATGGCGTTTCTTGATTTCGCCAGAGGCGAAGGATAGAGCCGTAATGCCGTCTCCCCTCTATTCCGGAGCCGCGGCCTTCAACCTGAGCGTCCTCACCAGGGAAAGCTTTGCAGGGTGGGAGTTTTACCGAGGGTTGAAGGATAACGGCGTCCAGATCGTCCGCGGCAACGGCGACGTGAAGAAGATGACGGCAAGCGGAGAAAAGCCCTACGGTATGTTGGTCAACTTCGAAGCGCTCAAAGCCAAAAAGGCCGGCTCCCCCGTCGATTTCGTTTATCCCGCAGAAGGGCTCCCGGTCATAACCGAGCCGGTGGCCATAGCAAAAGGCGCCAAAAATTTGGAGCTGGCAAGGCGCTTCGTGGACTTCGTTCTCTCGAAAGAGGGGCAAAAGCTCGCCGTAGAGACCGCCTCTTACATGCCGATAAGGCGCGACGTAACGCCGCCCGAAGGATATCCGCGCCTGAGCGAAACCAAGTTCCTCCAGGGCGATCCGAAGCTCTTATCGCAAGTGCGCGAGGAGGACAAGAGGAAGTTTGCCCAACTCTTCGGACTCCCCCAATAGCCCCATCCCCATCCCCACGGCTGTGGTCTGCGGCATACTCGCCCTCACCACAGCCTATCCGTTGCTCCGCCTGCTCCTCGGGGGCTTTCTCCTCCCGGGAGAAGGATTTACGCTTGGGCCGCTCATGGAGGTGGCCAAAAACTCTTCTACCTGGATGGTGCTCAAAAACACCTTCGTCGTCTCACTGGCCGCCACTGCAATCTCCATCGCCATCGGAACATCGGGAGCACTCCTTGTGGTCAAAAGCGACATTCCTTTTAAAGGTGCCATCACAGCGGCTACGCTTCTTTTTCTCCTCCTCCCGCCCTACGTGCAGGCCCTTGGATGGCTGCAGCTTTGGGGTCCGGTAGGATGGTTCAATCGCCTGGCGAGCCTGATGGCCGGCAAAAGGATGGTGGTGTGGAATGCCTACGGCTTAGACGGCACGATCGCCCTCCTCGGGATTTTGCACTATCCGGTCGTATATCTTTCTACGATGGCGGCGCTGCGAAATATTCCGCCCGAGGTCGAGGAGGTCGCTGCGACCTTCGGCTTTAAGCGATGGAGGATACTTTCGCGAATCACCATCCCTCTGGCGGCGCCAGGTATAGCGGCGGGCGGGGTGCTGGCCTTTGTGGGCTCGCTCGGAAACTTCGGAGTGCCGGCGCTCGTGGCCTTGCCCAGCGGTTCAGTCGTCCTTTCCACATATATATTCCAGCAGGTGGTGGGGTTTACGGAGGTATCCTTCGCCAAGGTGACGATTTTGGCCTCCTTGGGGGCGATCGTCGCAGTGGGAGGGTTGTACTTCCAACACCGCTTGATAAGGAAAGCCCTCTACCGCACGCCCTCACCTGCAAAGGAGCCGTATCGATTTGCCATAGGGAGGACGAGGATCCTGTTGTCCGCAGCGGTACTTCTATTTTTGGGATGCGCAGCCCTCGGCCCGATCATGGCGCTGGTCCTCACGTCGCTTTTGCCGGCCTATGGAGTGAGACTTTCGCTTTCGACGGCTACGCTCAAGAACTACGCCTTCGTCCTGTTCGGTTTGAACGAGACGTGGAGGGCCACATTTAACAGCCTCGTACTCGCGGTGGGGGCCGCGGCCGCGACGATAGCCTTGGGGTTTGTCGTAGCTCGGGGCGTGGCGCGCAGAAAGGGAATTTTCCTCTGGATCGACAGGGTCGGCTCTATTCCTTATGCCATCCCCGGCACGGTATTTGCCCTGGCAATGATACTCTCTTGGGTGGATCCCTGGTTTCCTCTGCATATCTACGGCACGAGATGGGTGATGCTTTTGGCCTATGTGGCGCGCTTCTTTACCATCGCCACGAGGACCCTGGCCGCCGGATTCCTTCAGCTCGACCCATCTTACGAGGAGGCGGCGCAAGTTGTAGGTCTTAAACCTCTAAGGAAATTCGTCAGGATCACGCTTCCGCTTTTGCGATCGCACTGGCAGGCTGCGCTTCTTCTCGTATTCGTAACCGCGTTGACGGAGCTCACCGTCTCCGGATTGTTGTGGACTTCTGGGAACGAAACGATAGGCGTCACCGTATATAATCTGGAGGCTGCAGGGTACACTACCTACAGCACAGCTTTCAGCGTGCTTGTCACGTTGCTCTTCGGATTTGCGCTGTTCCTCTTGCGCAGATACGGCACGTCACTTTTTGGGAGGTAGGCATGTCCAAACTTGTCATAGAAGGATTATGCAAGCGCTTCGGAAACGCTATAGCCCTCGAGGAAGTAACGCTCTCCGTGCGGGCAGGGGAGTTTTTCTGCCTTCTGGGTCCGAGCGGCTCAGGAAAAACGACATTCTTGCGCATAATGGCCGGCCTGGAGAGGGCCGATGCAGGCGTCATCGCCCTGGACGGGCGAGTCATAACGAGGGGAACTAAGCACGTGCCGCCAGAGGAGCGCCAAGTGGGATTGGTCTTTCAAACTGGCGCAGTGTGGCCACACATGACGGTGGAGGAAAACGTCACGCTCCCGCTGGAGCTGCAACAGACGAGCCAAGGCGACAGAAAAAGGAGAGCCCATGAGGCGTTGGAGACAGTGGAACTCAAAGGCCTCGAAAAGAGGAAGCCGAGCCAGCTGTCAGGTGGGCAGCTCCAGCGCGTCGCCTTAGCAAGGGCGCTCGTCACAAACCCCGCCGTCATGCTCTTCGATGAACCGCTATCGAGCCTCGATACACGCCTCAGGGAAGAGCTGCGCGCAAAACTCAAGCGCTGGCATAGAGATCTCGGCCTCACATCCATATACGTCACCCACGACCAGGCCGAGGCCATGGCGATGGCCTCACGCGTGGCGATACTCAGCGAAGGAAGGCTGAGACAGGTGGGGTCACCGGAGGAGGTATATCTGAAGCCAGCGGATGCCTTTGTGGCGCATTTCCTCGGGCAGGCTAACTTTGTAAACGGCATAGTGACATCGGGCTCTCGTGATCGCGCCATCGTCAAATCCTTCTTCGGCAACCTGACAGCACGATGCGAGGGGAGAATCCCTTGCGGTTCCAGCGTCACCGTCGTAGTGAGGCCGGAGGACGTAAAGTTTCGCGCTTCCGACGCGAGCGGGGGTTGGAGGATTGCAGATGTAGAGTTCGGCGGCACGATCACTCGCTATCTTTTGAAGCACGAGCCGACGGGCGAAACGTGGTGCGCCACTGAACTTGGCAGGCCGACATGCTCGTCGGGCCGCACGGTATCCATTGAGGCGAAAGACGCCTGGATCCTCCCTCCGGCTGCGGACGAGGCCATAGAAGAACGCATATGGGGCGAGGGCGCAAGCGTCGGTTAAAACTTGAAAACCGCCCTCGCCCAAAAACCTCAAGCCGAGCGCAAAGCCCGCCCCAACATCCGGGCCTCTTGGACCAAAGGGAGTCGCTTCGCCGCCTCGCCCAGCTCGTTTAGCCCCGAGGCTACCAGCGTCTTTACCTCGTCAAAACCGACTACGCGGAGGGATTCCTTCATCTGGGCTATATGAGCGCCGTATTCTTGCGCATCCTCGTATCCCTGCGAGACCACCAAAACCGCCCGTTTGCCATTGGGAAGGCTGCTTTTGAAATCGGGCTCCGGTCCCAAAAACGCGAAGAGACGATCTAACACGACCTTAAACTGTGAAGCCACACCATACATGTAGATAGGGGTGCCAAAAACTACGATATCGGCCTCTTCGATCTCTCGATATAGCTCCTGCATGTCGTCTTCCACGACGCAGCGGCCTTTCTCCTTGCAGGCGTAACATCCCTGGCATCCCCTGATCTTCATTTCGTTGGGACGAAACACCTTCGCCGCGCCATCTCCAGCGCCATTTAACACCTCGCGGACCAATACCTCAGAGTTGCCGTTCCTTCGCGGACTGCAGGCGATGCCGATCGCTTTCATATCACACTGCCTCCTTCAAAATAATTTCTTAAGTGCATAGACCTTATCCAGTGAGGACGAGCCGACTTCGCGCTATCGCTGCCCGACCAAAAGCTTCACGCTGCGGCAGAGCGTATTTTCGTCGCCGAAAGCCCCCGCCTTCGTTATCACCGGCATGCCATGGTATGCCCCACCGAGGAGCGTCGTAAGCGGTATGCCGGGTTCGATCTCGCGCAAAAGCGCCGCCCCCTTGGCACCCAGCCTCCCGAAGACGCGCACGGCTATATCCCCTCCAGTGAGGAAAAGCCCGCTCGCGCGCGATTTGCTCAAAACGGAAAAGGCCAGGTCGGCCAGAAACGCCGCTATGCGTTCGCTCGCCTCTTCCATCGATATCGCAAGGCTTGCGGCCGCCTCGCGAGAGGTTTCCCACTGCCGCTCTTCTAAGGAGGAGGCCAGCGCTACAGACTTCCCGTCTTCGAGCCTTTCTGCCGCCTGCGCGCACGCTCGCTCGAGCTCCTTTTCCCTTCGAAGGAGCGCTTGCGCTGTATCTACCACTATAACCGCAACCAGCCCTTCAGAAGCCGCTTTCTGAAGTTGGCTTCTGCTTGTGGCGCTCGCGCTGCCGACGACGACCAAAGCTGGCCCGCTACACCCGCACTGGCCCATCGATGAGCGCGCAGCCAGCGCTTCGGCCAATCCCGCAGACCCGACCCACAGCACGCGCTCGACATCTACCGCCGATGCGACTCCATTTACGATGGCAGTGAAGTCGTCGTCTTCCTCCACGTCGAAGGAAAGACAAAGCTCCCCTCCGGCTGCCGCAAACACCGCAGGTATTGACCCCTCTCTCACCGCCTTTAAGGAGAGGTGGCGCGAGAAGAAACCCCCTGAAGCGAGGAGCTCGCTCAGGTCGGATGTGGTTACAGGTTTTCTCGGATCCTTGGCGAGTTCTGTCTGATCCACCGGGACGCCGTGAAGGTAGTGGATGCCGTCCCTGGTGGTGCGGCCGTTTTTTGGGTAAGCCGGAGCGAAGACTATGCAAGAGGGATTCAAAAGCTCCTGCAGGGCGGATAGCTCTGATGCGATATTTCCCCGCAAGGTGGAATCCACCTTCTTGTAAAATATGGCCTCGCCCCAGAGAGGAAGGAGCTCAAAGACGGCTTTTTTCACCAACTTGCGCGCTTCATCCGGATTTACGTTGCGCGACTCCGTGTCCACGACCACCACATCGTATTCGGCCTCTTCGCGCAACGCCGAAGGATCGAGCAGCGTGGCCGCCGTAAACCCGAGCTTCACGAATTGGATGCCCGTGTCGTTCGCGCCGGTGAGGTCATCCGCTATGACCACGAACCTGCTATCCATGATCTCTCCTCCTTCACAGCCCCTTTTTGCGAGGCCCTTTCAAAGGTCTATTTTAACGCCGGCGGCCCGACGCCACATCAGTTTTACCTCAAAACGGATCACAACCAAAAGCGTATTTCCAAAGGACGAATATAAATAAAACGGCACATTTCCGTTTTGTAAGAGAACGAAAATATGCTAAAATCGTTCTACCACAGAACGAATCGAGGGGATTGCAATGACCATGGAAGAGCTGCTACAAAAGCTGCGAGTGATCCAAAGTCGCCTTGTCCTGAGCCTGCCCCAAGCATTGCGCCCACATTTTGATGCTATAGACCTATCGCCCAGAGGCCTGCTCGTCTTAGGTCCGAGAGGCGTAGGGAAGACTACGCTTGCGCTATCCAAAGCGAGCGGGTTGCTGTATATCCCCGCCGATCATCCCTTGGTGGTGCCGGTCCCCTTGTGGGATTTGGGCGAGGCGGCCTTCGCGGCGGGGTATGATGGCGTTATAGTAGATGAGGTTCACTGTGCCCGCAAGTGGTCTCAGCATCTGAAGGCCCTTTATGACGCCTTCCCCGGCAAGAAAATCTGGGCCACCGATAGCAGTAGCGCAGCGCTGGAAGCCGGCGTTTCGGATCTCTCTCGCAGGTTCATCCAGGTGCGGATTCCGCTTCTATCCTTCCGAGAATTTATCGCCTTGAAGTTTGGGCGTATCTTTCCCCCTTTAGACCCTTTCGGCCCCGATCTTTCGATCCTCCGCGAAGTCATAAATTCAATAAGCCTTCTCGCCGCCTTTGAAGAGTACCTGAGGCAAGGTTTGAGGCCTTTCTTCTTGGAGGGACATTATGCCGAGAGGTTGAGCGGCCTCCTTGAAAAGATGCTCTTCGCCGATGTCCCCTATTGGACACCTCAGGTGACGGAAAATCACCTGCGGCTCATGCAGGCGGTTGTCGGATATCTTGCCACCTCGCCCATCCCTGTGCTCAATGTAGAATCACTGACGCGCGAATGGGGGGTTGGCAAAGCAAAACTCTATGACCTCATCGAAGTCATGGAACGCATTTGCCTCATTCGGGTAGTGAAGAGAAAGGGCATGGAGATGAAGACGCATCTTAAAGGAGCCAAGCTCTTCCTCTATGACCCATCTACCTATCACGCCTTAAACGGAAACGTGGCCAATGTGAGGGAAGCCTTCGTGGCCTGCGCCTTGGAGGAGGCTGGGAGGAAAGTATTTGCCTCCGACGACGAGCGGATCTGCGATTTTTGGGTCGACGGCGTCACTATAGAAGTCGGAGGCAGGGGCAAAAGCAACAAAAAAGCCGACATAGTCGTAAGAGACGGCCTGGATGTCCCTCTGCCCGGGGTGATTCCCTTATGGCTTTTGGGCATGGCCTACTGAACTCACGGTTCTACTATGGTCGCAACGCCGTCGGGCACGACGGTGATCTTGGCCTTACTGTCCCCCAAAAGCCCTTCCGCCATCGCTAATGCCTTTTCGAGCGAAGGTGCCCACCTCATGTTGAGCGCTTCCACCATATCCTTAGGGGCGCTCGTCACCATTATGACGGGGTGGTGCATAAGGACGCGCGCAAAGATCTGGATTTGCCACTGGTCCGGCTGCGTCTCGTCCCTTCCCCTAAGGAGGATCTCCTCCATGAGGTCACCGGGGGTGCGCACCTTTTCGAAGGCCCGATAAAAGGCCTCACCGCCGTGGCCGTCCCTGCACTCGGCGGCTATGATAATCACGCCGCCCTCCCTGCACGTGGCCTCGGCAGCCGTCATACCCTTAACCGCCTGGTAGATGTTTTGATCCAAAGGGTACCCGCCGTTGCTCGTTATGACGATATCAGCCGGAGATGCCTTCACGCACGACCGATCCCTCACGAAGGCACAACCCGCCAAGTGCGCCTCGTTCCAGTGGCCGGCTGAGGCGTCGCAGATCTTCTTCTGCGAATCCAAGGCTACGTTCAAAATGAAGGCCAAGTGCGACGCCTCAGCCGCGTAAAGCATGTCCTCGTGAATCGGGTTCCCTTCGAGGATGCCGGTGCGAGCCTTCGGGTGGGCTATGAATTCGGCGCAGTGGTTTGCAAGCACCGACTCATATCCGGCTATGCCGGGCAGGATGCTCTTTCTGCCACCTGAAAAACCGGCAAAGAAGTGCGGCTCGATGAACCCCTCGGCCACCAAGAGCTCGGCCTCTACGGCGAGCTTGTTTATGGAAAAATCGCCGCCCGACGGAAGGCGCCCCATATGAACCAACGAGGCTCCGTTGCGGCTATCGTGGACAACTATGCGCTCGCTACCGGCAATTTGGGAGCCGAACTTCGTCCGTATCTCCTCAGTCGTGGGAGCCCTGTGACCCCCTGTGGCTATGAGTATCGTGATTTCAGCACCGGGGCTGCCGCGCCTTATCTCCTCCAAGAGCAGAGGCAAGGTGATATGGCTCGGAAGGGGCCTTGTGTGGTCGCTCGTTATTACGACGATGCGGCGTTTGCCTCTAACGAGCTCACTCAAAAGCGGCGAACCGATCGGATTTTCAAGGGCATCGAGCACGATCTCCCTCTCGTCACCGCCTGCTCTCTCCGCCATCGGCGCCAGAACGCCAGCCACCCTCTCATCGGGCAAATCACAGACCAAGTGCGAATCCCCATAGGGAATGTGTATCTCCATGAGACATCCCTCCGCATATTGACATTGAACGTTTTCAGCTACAAACCTATTTTAACCCAACCATAATCTTAGAAATGCACGCTTTTCCAAGGCAACCGGAGGCGCTGCTAAAAACGATCAAAAATTAGATATATTTCTAACTTAGCTATAAATTAAATAAAAGCCCTTGCCGGGTTTCGGGCCTCAAGCATGTTGGAAGCAGTGTCGTTGGGCGGAGGACACGTTCAGGATGTAACGATGCTCGCCAAAAGATCCACATCAGGAGTCGGGTCTCCTTTGACCTCTATGACGAGGATGCCTGGCCTGTAGGGAAGGATGACCTCGAGGCACTTCTTTACGTCCACCTTGCCCTCGAGCAGGTGACGGTGGTCGTCAGAAAACTTCGTCCCCCCGGTGGAGTTATTGCTCAGATGCACCGCCGCCACCTTTCCCGTCTCTAAGACGGAAGAAAGGGCGGCATAGAAATCGAAGCCGTGGGCGCAGCTTGAAATCCACAGGTGCCCGATGTCGAGGCAGAACGATATGTCGTTGACGCTATCAGATAAAAACCTTATATCGCGAGGGGATTGGCACAGGTAGGGATATCGAGGATTCAAATTCTCGAAGGCCATCGCGATCCCTCGCCCTTTTGCCATGGCGATGGCAAGGCGCGCCTTTTTGGCCAACTGCGTCATATACGACTTATACTCCGGCGACAGCGGGTATTCCGCGCTCGTAGTGGCACTCGCCCCGTCCAAGATGTAACAAGGAACCTTTCCAGATACCTCCGTTAAAAAGGCATCGCGGCTTTCAGGATCCGACGGAAGGAGTGAATCTGTAGCGTAGCCGGGGTGCAAAACCGCCACCGAAGCCTTGCACATAGCAGCGGCCTCGAGGCTCCTCTTTGTGATTTCGATGCTCGCCTCCAACGCCTGCGGGTCGAAACTCGCCATGTTGGGCATAAACCTCTCAAAGGGACACGGTACATGGAGGGAGGAGGCGGGAATTCCCCTTCGTGCTATCGCCTCCACCTCTTCCTCTCTTAGGTCTACGCCCAATTCCAGGTATACCTCCGGGTGCCGCCCGAAGAAGTCGAAGGTTTCGTCCAAGCTCTCGAAGGCCATGCTGCTTACGGCTATTTTCACGGCTTTACCCCGATCTCTTCCAAGTCGTTCGGGATAGTGACGAGGCCGCTGTAGTATCTCTCGGCCTCTTCCAGCGCCAAACTCTTCCTCGTCAGTAGCCCCTTCCCCAAATGCACGAGGAAGAGCTTCTTGACGCCTGCGACCTCGGCTATGCGAGCGGCCCCTTCTGCGGTGCTGTGGCCTCGGCGTCTTTCTCCCAAGGCGGCGCAGTCGTTGCCTTCGTGGATGAGGAGGTCGGCGGCCCTGGCATGGCTCACGACGGCCTCACAAGGTTCCGTATCGCACGAGTAGACGGCCATCGCCCCAGTGGCGCCGTCTCTTATGGCCATGCCC
This sequence comes from Synergistales bacterium 54_24, assembly GCA_001508935.1. Taxonomy (GTDB): domain Bacteria; phylum Synergistota; class Synergistia; order Synergistales; family Thermosynergistaceae; genus Thermosynergistes. The sequence goes on along the minus strand of LGFQ01000013.1, from coordinate 4,582 downwards.
ACGTTGGGCTGGTCGTGGTCCACGGGAAACGTCACAACCTCGAGCGCTTCGCCCAGGGAGAGCGAAAATTCTGCCAGCGGCACCGGGACAACCTCCAAGGAAAAGATATCGCGCTTATCGGGAAGGCCGAAGATCTTCATCATCCCGTAAACCATCTCCACATAAGGCTCTGTGACGTAAAGCCTCAGAGGTTCACGCCTTCCTAACAGCCACAAGGCGTGCACGAAGGACGGCAGGCCATAGATGTGATCCACGTGGCCGTGGGTGATGAGTAGCGCCTTCACATCAAGCGGGTCCCATCCTGCCTTCAGGAGCTTTGAGACGGCGCTTCCCGGGCAATCGACCATGAAGACCTCGCGACCTGCGCTGAAAGCGAGGGCGGTATTGTCCCTCTCTTTGGAGGGGAGCGCCCCCGCAGTGCCCAAAAAGAGCACCTTCATCTGCCCTTCCTCCTCAGTACGGGGGAGAGCAGGGCGACCGCCGTCAGCGCGAAAAGCGCAAGCGATATGGGCCTTGAGAAAAACTGCGTCCAATCTCCCTGGAATAAGACCATGGACCTCCTGAACTGCGGCTCCGCTATGGGGCCCAGGATGAGCCCCAAAAGCAGCGGCGCCTTGGGAAAGCCACCCTTTTCCATGACGTACCCTCCTAAGCCGAAAGCCAGGGCTATCAGCACGTCTGATATCCTCTCTTGAAGGGCGAAGCAACCTAAGGTACTGAAGACCACCACTAACGGCATCAGAAGTTGAGGTGGAATGGCGAGGGCTTTTACGAAGAACCTTATTCCGATGAGTTGAAATATCATCATAGCTATGTTGGCCAGAAGCAATGAAATGAATATCATGTGGACTACCTCTATATGATCCCTGAAGAGCAATGGTCCGGGTTGAACGCCCATGACTATGAGGGCGCTCAACATCACGGCTGTTGAGGAATCGCCTGGTATGCCCAGGGCGAGCGTTGGAATGAGGGCTCCCCCCGTGACGGCGTTGTTTGCGCTCTCCGGGGCCATCACGCCCGTCAATACACCGCTTCCTAAGTCTGGCCTCTTTCGCTTGGCTCGAAAATAAGCGAGAAAGACAGCGATGCTCGCACCGGTCCCAGGGAAGGCGCCTATGCCAGTGCCTATCAAGGCCGATTCGAGAACTGTCCTCAGGTTGGAGGCGATCTCCCTGGGGGAAAGGAGGATCTCTCTGAATTTGATCCCTTTTAACCCTAAGAGGTGAATCTGCTTGAAAACGTCCAAGGATTCCACATCAGAAAAGACTTGAGCAAAGGCGTAAAGCCCAATGAGGGCGGGAACGAGAGAAATGCCGTCCATAAGGTAGATACTGCCGAAGGTGAAGCGGGGGACCCCGGTCATGCTGTCCAAACCTACGAGGGAAAGCGCAAACCCCAAAACCGCCACCGCAAGGCCCTTAAGCAGTTCCTTTCCCGAGACCGCGGCTATTATCGTGAGGCCGAATACAGCCAAGGCAAAGTACTCCGGCGGGCCGAAGAAGAGGGCGAACCGCGCTACCTGAGGGGATAAAAGCACGAGGAAGGCGAGGGAGATCATTCCTCCTAAGAACGAAGCCACTGTGGCTCCTCCCAAGGCCTTTCCTGCAAGGCCCTTTTTGGCCATCGCAAAGCCGTCGTAGACAGTAGCGATGGCGTTTGGGTTCCCAGGGATACCGATCAGAATGGCTGGTATGGAAGCCCCTATGACAGCCCCCAAATAGACGCCTAAAAGCAGCGGCATGGCTTTCTCCACAGAAAGGTAATAGGCAAATGGCATAGCAAGCGCCAGACCCATGGTGGCAGAGAGGCCGGGCAGCGCCCCCAAGATTATGCCGAAGGCCGTGCCTCCGCAGAGCAACATAAGAGATATAGGTTCAAAGAGCATCTCGAGAGCGGCTAAGGGCCCTTCCACGCCCATACCTCCTCGATCGGAGTGTCGATCCAACGGAGATAGGATAACATAAAAAATACGATAAGAACCCTACCGCAAGGCCCTGGCAGCGTTAAAGATAGTTATCAAGGCCACGCCCACGTCGGCGAAAACCGCTTCCCACATAGTGGCCACCCCTAAAACGCCGAGGAGCAGAAAAAAGGCTTTCATTCCCAAGGCGAAGGTCACGTTTTCGCGCACTATTCGACCAGTACGCGCGGCGATCTCTACCGCCGCGGCAAGCTTTGAGGGTTTGTCCTCCATGAGTACCACATCGGCGAGTTCGATGGCGGCTTCGCTCCCCAATCCACCCATGGCCACGCCCACGTCGGCCCTTGCGATGACGGGCGCATCGTTGATCCCATCGCCCACGAAGGCAAGTTTTTGCCTTCGTCCCAAAGACGATGCCAGCTCTTCCACCTTGGCCACTTTACCCTCCGGCAGAAGTCCAGCGAAGTAAGCGTCCAAGCCCAGATTTTGCGCCACACGTCGAGCCTCGGGTTCGCCGTCCCCCGTGAGCATGACGACCTTTTTGACGCCGAGTTTCCTCAAGCGCACTACGGCTTCCTCGGCGTCGGGCTTGACCTCGTCAGAGATGACGATATGGCCGGCCAAAGAGCCATTCACAACCACGTATACGGCGGTCCCGCCCAAGTCGCAGACGTCGTGGGGGACCCCCTCTTTGTGAAGAAGGCGGTCGTTTCCCACCAACACCCTTTTCTCATCCACCAACGCGCTCACGCCATAACCGGCGATCTCCTGGTAATTACCCACGACATCCAGCCGGACCTCCTTGCCGTAGGCCTCTCGTATAGAGCGGGCGATGGGATGAGAGGAGAAGGCCTCAGCATGGGCAGCGAAGAAGAGCAGCTCCTCTTCGGAGAAACCGCTACGCGCCGAAAGCTGCGTTACGCGGAAGACGCCTTTGGTGAGCGTGCCGGTCTTGTCGAAGACCACCGTGTGGAGATCGGCCAGGGCATCTAAAAACCGCGCCCCTTTGACCAGGATTCCCCGGCGGGAGGCTTTGCCTACGCCGCCGAAATAGCCCAAGGGTATGGATATCACCAAAGCGCAGGGACAGGAGATGACCAAAAGCACCAAGGCGCGGTAAATCCACCCCGAAAACGCTTCTCCTGTAATCAACGGAGGTATTACGGCCAAAGCCAATGCACCGAAGACCACGAGGGGCGTGTAGTAGCGCGAAAATGCCGTGAAAAACTGTTCTATGGGCGCCTTTCGGGCCGCCGCACCCTCCACCAGCTTCAGGATCCTGACCGCCGAAGACTCGCCGTACGGCTTGGTCACCTTAACTACCAACACTCCATCGGTATTGAGCATACCAGCCAAAACGCCTTCGCCCCTCCCCACCCTGCGAGGGGCGGGCTCTCCGGTTAGAGCCGAGGTGTCCACGAAGGAAGACCCTTCCAACACTTCCCCGTCCAGCGGCACTCTCTCTCCGGGCTTCACGACGATGATTTGTCCTGCCGTCACCTCCTCCGGACTGACGCGCCTAATCGTTTCCCCTGTCCTTAGATTGGCATGATCGGCCCGCATATCCAAAAGGGCAGCTATGGAGCGCCTCGAACGGCCTTCTGCTCGCTCCTGCAGATATTCCCCCAAGGCGTAAAAAAGCATCACCGCCGCGGCCTCGGGCAATTGGCCTATGGCGATGGCTCCCATGGAGGCTGCGCTCAAAAGAAAGTTCTCGTCGAAGACCCGCCCGTGAAAGAGGTTGCGCAGGGCGGTATGGATGACAGATATGCCGACCAGAAGGTAGGCGGAAAAGAAGATGGCGTATTCAACCCACGCAAACGGCGTGCGGCTTACCCGTTCACCCCAGATGAGACCCGTTAAGAAGAGCACACCTGCTACTGCGATTCGCCAGAGGTTTCCCCCTTTTTCGTCTTCTTCTACGTGCACCGACCCCTCACCCTCCCGGTCGAGGGACCGGAGGCCCGGTTCAACCCGAGCGACGCACTCGCAGGTTCCTTCCTCCGGTCCTCGAAGCGATTTTTGCGCCTCTTCTCTCGCGCGGTTTGAACTCATCTTTCGACCATCCCCATCGCGCAATTTGCGCACAATTTCACCTTACTGCACCCGACACGATCCAAGCCGACCAAAAACAATGCATCTATCGCTGCTCCGCGAAGTGAGCCTGAGCCTCTCGGATCAGGCTCAGGATGTGTTCGTCGTCCAAGGAGTAATAGACCATCTTCCCATCGCGGCGATACCTCACCAGGCGCAGCATCTTGAGGAGCCTCAGGTGATGCGATATGGCGGGCAGGCTCATACCCAAGACCGAGGCCAAGTCGCAGACGCAAAGCTCCTGGTGGGCCAATAGATACAAGATCTTCGTCCTCGTCTCGTCCCCGAGCGCTTTAAAGATCTCCGACAGCCCCGCCACTTCCAAAACCTTTTCCCTGAGGCGGTCGAGATTGCCGGAAGGACAAAACTCCTCGCACAGGTCTTCGTTTCCCTCTCGTGTTCGCCGAGACAAAAGCATCACCACCAACTATTAAGCAACTTTTTAATTGTAGATTAACAAAAGCTCCACCCTTTGTCAATCCAATGCATCATGTTGAGTTCGATAGTGATGATGGTGAGCGTATATCCGTCGGGTTGAGCCTTAGCGCCTGCCATATGGCCTATGGC
>LGFQ01000012.1 GCA_001508935.1 Synergistales bacterium 54_24 | reverse complement strand
ATCCTTTCCATCGGTGGATGGCCTCCTTCGTATAAAGTGTTCAACAAAAGTTAGTTTACCATAAGGAGCCATCCACCCTTTTGTTTTTACAGGAAGTATAGGACATAACCAATAACGAGCAACAACCCCATATTCCACTTAGTGGAACTGGGGTTGTAAGGCGGTTATCGTACCTAAACCGACTCTGTTACTTCGCACTGAACTTCAGACTCAAAAGCAAGGCCCCCTCTTTATCGAAGAGACGCTTGTAGGCGAGGCCCACGAGGATAAAACTCCCTATGGTCACGGCGGCGGCGATTACATACATGATGACGATTTGATATCGCACGGCTTCACGCGGGTCCGCCCCTCCCAAGATCTGACCTGTCATCATCCCAGGAAGGCTTACCAACCCTATTACCATCATTGAGTTTATCGTAGGGGTCATGCCTGCCCTTACGGCTTCGGCCACACAGTCGCGCGCCGTTTCCCAAGGCGTGGCACCGCAAGCGATGAGCACTTCCAGCTCGTCAATCTTGTCTCTCATCGAAGCATACAGTCGCTCGAGCGAGATGGCCACCGCGTTCATCGAATTGCCCAATATCATGCCGAATATGGGGATCACGATGCGGGGTGAGTGCCACGGCTCCGCCCTGATTATTAACGTCACCACCATCAAGCCGGTTATAAGCGTGCTCAAAAGGAGCGCCAGAAACGCCAGCGCGCGAGGATACTGAGGTACGCCCTTAGCACGGCGTGTGGCGGCCTGAGTGGCCACCGCCGTCATAATAACTATGACTGCGGCGGTGAGGAATAAATTTTTCTGCGCGAAGAGAACCGAAAGGATGAAGCCCATAATGTAAAGCTGGACGAAAGTCCTAACGGCACTGACGGCAAGGGACTTCACAATGCCGAGCCTCAAAGATGCCGCCAAAACGCCGGCTAAGACGAGAAGAATGGTAGAAAGGGCGAGTTGCCAATTAGAGATCGGAATTACTCCGCTCATGCGATAATCCCTCCGTCTTTGAGCCTTATATCATTGAGTCTTGTTAATGCTCATGGTACGCGTTACGCCTTCCATCCCTTGATGAGAGACAAGCAGGATGCCCCTTTCGCCGTCCGCCACCCAACGAGAGAGAAAGGATGCGAGATTTTCTTTCGCTTTCTCGTCGAGTGGGGCCGCAGGCTCATCGAGCAGCAACACGACCGGCTCTATGAGGATGGCCCGCACCAAGGCGACCCGGGCAGCCTCCCCACCGGAAAGGGTGCGCGCCTTTTGAGCCAATATTCCTTCATCCAGCCCCAATTCGTTCAAAAAAAGCGCGACTGTCATGCGTGGTGGCGGCGTCTCTTTTTTATAGATGGAAAACTGAAAGGGATACATTATGTTTTCCAAGACCGTAGCGTTAGCGAGCACCCGAGGCGCAACGTAATGCACGCTTCGTCGCCACCTGGGGGGCGGCACATCTTCGCAGGGTTTTTCGTTCAGCCAAATGCTTCCGCTCTCGCGCGGGTGAAGGCGGGCAAGTGCGCGCAGCAGCGTCGTCTTTCCAGCGCCCGAGGGACCTTGAAGCAAGAGTATTTCATTCGCTTTCACTTCACCGCTACTGCTAAAACTCTTCACCTGCGGGAGAGACGGCACCAGGTTCTTCCACGTAAGAAGCGCCATTCGCCTCTAACCCCCTTAACCTGAGCGAATATAGCCCTGGCGAGGCCTGATGTCAATTGACATTATTCTCAATTACGCCTATCCTTTTGCCGTAAACATCACAATAATCGAAATTACCCTAAAGGAGGGGTGGAAATGTATCATGAGCCTGTAGAGGAATTGAGCAGCAAAGATCGTGACATACACAGGGCGTTAGTCAGTCTCAAAGAGGAGGTTGAGGCCGTCGATTGGTACCACCAAAGGGCAGCCACTGCGAGCGATGACGCCGTGAAAGCCATAATTGAGCATAACCGCAATGAGGAGATGGAGCACGCCAGCATGCTCCTTGAGTGGCTGAGGCGAAACGTCCCGGAGTGGGACGAAGCCTTGCGCACCTATCTATTCACAGAAGAACCCATCACCGAGATAGAAGCCTCCGCCGCGGGCGAGGAGGAAGCCAGCGGTAGCGGTAGGGGAAGCCTCGGCATAGGCAGCCTAAAGGAATAAAAAGGAATAGGAGGTATAGCTATGGACATCCTGAAGAGGGAATTAGCCCCGATTTCGGCAGAAGCATGGAAAGAAATAGACGAGCAGGCTAAAAAGGTCTTGGTCAACAATCTCTCCGCAAGAAAATTTGTGGACGTTGTGGGGCCGATGGGCTGGGACTATGCGGCCTGTCCAACAGGTAAAGTCGAGACAGTTAAAGCATGTGAGGGGAAAGACATATGCCTCGGCGTGAGGCAGGTGCTTCCCCTTGTCGAACCTCGAGTCGAGTTTGAGCTGTGCCTGTGGGAGCTGGACAACATTACGAGGGGCCTAAAGAACCCAGACCTGTCGTCTCTCGAGGAAGCTGCACGCCAGATGGCGCGCTTCGAAGAAGAAGCTATATACAAAGGCCTTAAAGAAGGAAACATCGTGGGATTAAAGGAGGCCACCACAGATAGAAGTGTCAAGGTCTCGATGGAAGAGTCGAGCTTCTTAAGCGGCGTGGCCGATGCCGCCTCCTCTCTAAAATCGAGCGGCGTAGAAGGCCCTTATGCCCTCGTGGCCGGAGCAAAGATATGGAAGTGGATTTTAAGCCGAGCCGAAGGCTATCCGCTGGCCAAGAGGATCGAAGCCTTCGCCGAAAAGATTATCTGTGCCCCATCCATAGATGAGGCTTACGTAGTATCGCTCCGCGGCGGCGATATGGAACTCATCTTGGGAGTAGACTTCTCCCTTGGCTTCGTGAACAGGAGCGCCGAAAGCGTTAAGCTCTTCCTGACGGAATCGTTCACGTTCCGCGTCGTTAACCCCGAAGCCATACTCAGACTCGAGGTGTAATAGAGCGCAGGGGGCGGCCAAACCGCCCCCTAATGGCAGCTAACGAACACAAAAAGTAAAGACCTGGCCGCTGGAGCTATTTTATCCATTCTTCGATTTTTGCTTTTAACTGATCGCGCACTTCTCTCGTTTTTTGAAGCCTCTCTTCCCAGCTGCCTGTAAACGAGGTTGGATCTGGAAGTGGCCAATGGAGCTGTTCTCTTACGCCAGGGAATATCGGACAACGCTCCGCCTGAACTGCGTCGCAGACGGCAATAACGTAATGGTACATTTTGCCTGTCTTGTAAAGGTCAAAGACCTTCTTCGTCGCGTTTTTGGATATGTCGATACCGATTTCTTTCATGACTTCGACGGCGAGCGGGTTTATCTCGTCTCCGGCCTCAAGTCCGGCGCTCTCCACCTCGAAGCGATCCCCTCCTAAGAGCTTGAGAAGAGCCTCTCCCATTTGGCTTCTGGCGGTGTTTCTGCCACACACAAAGAGCACCTTGATTTTATTCTGCTGAACAGGCATATCGATCCCTCCCTTTCTCAGCAATTTTACCCAAAATCAATCACAGTTTCGTAACAGAAAGCTCGCTCTTTACGTCGCTCCCCGCCTGTGCCACAAAACAAACAATCACAAACACGGTCTGCGTCACAATTCATGAGCAACGATATCGTCATCTGGGGGAAGCGCGGGGCAAAAACACAAAAAGTAAAGACCTGACCGAAGGGTTGACAGGGGGAGAAAAGTTAGGTAACCTTAACTTCGATGCTAAGTGGGGCGGTGACATCAAGTGAAGGCACTTAAAGTTAAAAGGCACATCCTAAAAACGAACGTGTGTATATGTAGGTGGATTATCTCCTGATCCACCGCGGCTTTCTCTTGGCCGCGGCGAAGACGAACCGCAGCTGGGGGAAAGCGCAAGGTGGCCATAGTGCAAGCCACAAGGCATAAATCGATAAAGATTATTCAAAGGCGGGTTTACCCAGTGCGGTGGAAACCCGCCTTTTTTATGCACCTATACAGCGATACCCTTAAGTCAAAAAGAACGAAAGCAAGCGGGGCAATGAGGAGGTAAACGAGATGAAGAGAATATGGAAGACGCTGAAAGCGGATTTTACGGCGGTGAGAGAAAGAGACCCTGCCCTCCCACGGGGCTTTTTGGGGACCTTAGAAGTAGTGACTTGCTACCCAGGGTTCCACGCCGTCGTTTTCCATCGCCTCACACACTTCCTGCACACGAGGCTTCGCATCCCCTTTTTGCCACGCCTTTTATCCCAACTGGCGCGGTGGATAACGGGGATCGAGATCCACCCCGGGGCTGAGATCGGCAGGGGTGTGTTCATAGACCACGGCATGGGCGTGGTGATAGGCGAAACGGCCGTCGTAGGGGACAACGTTACACTCTACCAGGGCGTGACATTGGGCGGCACGGGCAAAGACAAGGGCAAGCGCCACCCCACGCTGGAGGAGGGAGTCCTTGTGGGCAGCGGGGCTAAGATTTTAGGAAACATTGTGATAGGGGAAAACGCCAGAATCGGAGCCGGCAGCGTCGTGGTTCGCGACGTGCCGCCTGAAAGCACGGTGGTAGGCGTACCAGGTATCGTGGTAAGAGAGCGTGGAGCCAAACTAATGAGTCCCAGGGAGAGGTTAAACCACGGAGACCTTCCCGAGCCTCTGGTTTTAAGACTCAAAGCGCTGGAGACAGAGGTGAATCTCATCAAAGAGCAGCTCCTAATCCTGAAGGAAAGTTTAGAGGAAAACTCAATAAAATCGAAGGAGGCGGTTTAGTTGGATTGCACCGTCGATCGCATCGCCTTAAGAAAGCTCATAGGGAAGACCCCAATGACGAAGCTCACCCTCGAGGGATCTCGTATATGGCTAAAACTCGAGGGCAACAACGTCGGAGGCTCGGTGAAAGACAGAGCCGCCTGGGGGATGCTCCGTTTCGCCGAGATCGAGGGCAAACTCCAAAAGGGCGCGACGATCGTCGAGCCTACATCGGGCAACACCGGCATAGGCCTTGCCATGTTAGGGGCGTCTCTGGGCCTCAAGGTAATTTTAACGATGCCAGAATCGATGTCTTTGGAGCGGAGGAGCGCCCTTTCCGCTTACGGGGCGAAAGTCGTGCTCACCCCCGCAGAAACCGGGATGAAAGGAGCCATCGAGGCCGCTCAAAAGATCGTAAGCGAAACCCCGAGGGCCTTCATGCCAGATCAGTTTTCGAACCCAGGTAACCCGTGGGCCCATCAAGTGACAACCGGGCCCGAGATCGTAGCGGACCTAAAAGGAAGAGGAATCGCCGCCTTTGTAGCCGGCGTTGGAACCGGCGGCACGTTAACGGGCGTGGGGCGCATCGTAAAAGCTGCCTTCCCTGACGCACAAGTCATTGCGGTAGAGCCACAAAAGAGCGCCGTTTTGAGCGGAGAAAGCGCAGGAAGACACGCAATAGAGGGAATCGGGGCCGGCTTCGTCCCCAAAAATCTGGATCTCAGTATAATAGATCGAGTCGTGCAAGTGTCAGACGAGGCAGCTATGGAGATGGCGCGGCTCCTCGCGCAAAAAGAGGGTTTGTTCGTGGGGATATCCACGGGCGCCAACGTTTGGGCTGCCATGGCCTTGGCGAGGGAGATAGAAGGAAATATCGTCACCGTCTCACCGGATAGAGGTGATAAATACCTGAGCACGGCCGCTTTTAAAACCTCGTAAGGAAAACTTGGCCGGCACCTTATAGTGATGTTAGACAACCAGCATCCAAAAGACCATCAGCGCTGCTACTGCTTTGTGGCATAGCCAAACCAGCGTTACGGCGCCGCGGCAATGGCATCGACATCCAGGGGGAAGCAAGGACAAAAAACACAAAAAGTAAAGACCCGACTCCGAGGTTGATTTATAATGGGCAAGGGTTATGACATTGTCGAGAAGGGGGTAAGGGATTTGAGGAGCAAGGAAGTGCTAAAAAGGCCGGAGTTTTCCATGCACAGGGCTGCTTACAAGTCCATGGGATATTCGGACGACGACCTGTCGCGCCCTATAATAGGGATAGCCAATTCGTGGAACACGATCGTGCCCGGACATTTCAACCTGCGGTTGGTGAGCGAGTTCGTAAAGAGAGGGATATACAGGGGCGGCGGCACAGCTGTGGAGTTCGGCGTAATAGCCGCCTGCGACGGGGTGGCCCAGGGGCATGACGGAATGCACTACATCCTCCCCTCCAGAGAGCTCATCGCAAATGACGTCGAAGTTATGGCACAAGCCCACAGGTTCGACGGTTTAGTGCTTTTGGGTTCCTGCGATAAAATAGTGCCGGGCATGCTTATGGCGGCGGCCAGGCTCGACATACCGGCCATAATAGTCCCTGGCGGGCCGATGTCAGGCGGGATCGAGTTTGACGAGCGCAAGGCGGATCTCACGTCAGTTTCTGAGGCGCTGGGCATGATGAGCGCCGGGAAGATCAGCGAGGAAGAATATTGCAACCTCGAGGATGTCGCCTGCCCAGGATGTGGTTCTTGCGCGTTCTTCGGAACGGCCAATACCATGTGTTCGCTCGCCGAGGCTTTTGGGATGACGCTTCCTGGCGGAGCGCTTACCCCCGCCACATACGCCGAGCGGCTGCGGATAGCCCAAGAAAGCGGCATCGCGATATGTGAGCTCGTTAAGAAAAACATAAGCGCGCGCAAGATCATAAATAAAGCCTCGCTGGAAAACGCCATAAGGGTATGCATGGCGACTGGCGGCTCTACAAACGCAGCCTTGCATCTACCTGCCATCGCCTACGAGGCTGGCCTGTCGCTCGATGTCCTGGAGATGTTCGATTCCCTGAGCCGCACAACGCCGCAGATAGCCAAGGTGAACCCGGCCTCTAAGTGGGACATGGAGGCCTTCTTCATGGCGGGCGGCATACCGAGGGTCATGGAAAAGTTGGGAGACCTCATCAATCGCGACGCCCTGACCTGCACCGGACACACAGTGGCAGAGAATTTAGCAAATTACCGCTACCACTATCCGGAGGACAAGAGGGTTATAAGGGATCTATCCGATCCGTTCAACGCCACGGGCGGATTGGCCGTCCTGCATGGCAATTTGGCGCCGGACGGAGCAGTATGCAAACCCGGCGCGATGGACCCGTCTGTGTGGCACTTCAAGGGCAAGGCCATGGTCTTCGACAACGAAGAGAGCGCCGACAAGGCGATCCTCGACGGCAAGGTGGGCCCAGGCACGGTGGTCGTCATACGATACGAAGGACCAAAGGGAGGCCCCGGGATGAGAGAGATGTACAACGCCATGAAATACCTCTACGGGAGGGGACTTGCCCTTTCCACGGCGCTCGTCACGGATGGCAGATTCTCGGGCACGAACAACGGCTGCTTTGTCGGCCACATATCGCCTGAGGCCGCTGAAGGGGGTCCTTTGGCGATCGTCAAGGACGGAGACGAAATCACTATAGATGTAGAAAAGAGGGAGCTCACGCTCCACGTGAGCGACGAGGAGATCAAACGTAGGCTCGCCCAGTGGAAGCGCCCAGAGCCGAAGATCAAGACCGGCTATCTGGCGCTATATTCCAAGTTAGCCTCATCAGCATCTCAGGGAGCAATATTCAAGTTCTAACCCCACGGCTCAAAACGAAAGCGGCGCCCGACAAGTCAAAAACCAAAACCGGGCGCCGCTTCGCTTATGACCGCTATGGCCGCCTTCGTCGAGAGTGCCAAAGGACGCCTCACCGAACGGCCAATACGATCTTACCGAAGTTTCTGTTCTCTTCCATGTAGCGATGCGCCTCAGCCGCGCGTTCGAGCGGGAAAGCCGTATCCACGATCGGCTTCAGGCGGCTGGATTCGAACAGCGGAAGAATCTCCTTGCGGAAGCGCTGGGTCAGGGCGATTTTTTGCTCTATCGGGCGGGCGCGAAGCGTGGTTCCGACGAGCGTGAGGCGTTTGTTCATGAACGCCCCCAAGTCCACCTCGCCCTTTGCACCCCCCATGACGGCAATCTGGACTATCCTTCCGTCCATAGCCGCGGCCTTTGTATTGCCATCCAAGTAGGGTTTTCCTATGAAGTCCAAGATCACATCGACCCCTCGCCCGCCGGTTTCACATAGCACCACATCGGCGAAGTTCTCTTCTTTGTAGTTTACGGCTCTATCCGCCCCGAGCTCTACGGTCCTTTCGCACTTCTCCACGCTTCCCGCCGTGACGAATATCCTGCTTGCGCCACCTACCTTGGCTAGCTGAATAGCGGCGGTGCCGACGCCGCTTCCGCCGGCGTGGATCAAAACCATATCGCCGATTTCCATTCTGCCCTTGAAAAAGAGCGCGTCGTAGGCGGTTAGAAAGACCTCCGGTATGGCTGCAGCTTCGTGAAAGCTGAAATCCCGCGGAATGGGCATGAGCATGCGCTCGTGAGTCACCACGTACTCGGCGTAGCCTCCCCCAGCAAGAAGCCCCATAACGCGATCGCCGACCTTCCATTCTAAGACCTGCGACCCAACCTCTTCCACCACACCACAAAACTCGAGCCCTGGGACTTCGTGCTGGGGCTTGGGTCCTGGCTGTGGATATTTGCCACGCCTCTGCAACACATCCGCCCTGTTAAGGGCTGTAGCGTACACGGCCACCTTCGCGTCGTAAGGGCACGAGACTTGGGGCTCTGGTATTTCTTCAACCCTCAAGACCTCAGGCCCGCCGTATTCCCTCAAAACGATAGCTTTCAACTCCTTCGTTCGCCTCCCTACGCTATGCTATAAGCTGCACCCTATACTGTAAACCATGCTGACAAAGTGACATTTCAAGGAAGTATTGCGAAAACCCTCGCCGGGAAACCAGAACCGTGAGCCGGCTTCGGAAAAGCCACCACCACGAGCGCGCCATACTCCGGGACTTTGTCAAGGTTAGCGAGCAGTTCTATCTGGTAGCGGTCCTGGGACAAGATATATGTCTCACAGGAATAATCGCCCTTGGACGTGGCGATGCCAGGATCCGTGTCGGTGGTCTCGTGACCGGAGGCAGTGATCTTCTTCTCCTCACAGAGATATTTCAGCACTTCGAGCGACCAGCCGGGATAGTGAGCCACGCCATCTTTATCGGCGTTGCGCATGGCTGCCGCATCCGGCCAGCGTTTGGACCAATCGGTCCGCAGCGCCACGAAAGAGCCTTCCGGTATGGAACCATTACGGTTCTCCCATGCCCTCACATCATTCATCGTGACAACGTAATCTGGGTTTTGTGCGACTTTCTCGTGAATGTCGAGGACCACAAGTGGAAGGAGCATCTCCTTGACGCTTATCTGGTCTATCGTGCGAAGGTCCTTAATGAAGTGGGCCGGCGGGTCACAATGCGTCCCCCACTGCCCTACATGCGTGTAAACGTGGGCAAAAAAACCATAACCTGCGGAGCCCACGCCCTCGTCGTACCAGTATATGGTCTCCCGCCTCTCGTTTGGGAAACCAGGCCAGTGCGGTATGCCTGGCGCAAAGCTATGGGTAAGATCGACAAACTCCTTTTTCTGGAGCACCTGATAAATCTCAAGAAGCGTAGGTTCCGCGGCCGCAGCCACAGGCACAAGACATGCGGTCAAAAGCAGGACCACGACCACTCCAAGAAGACGACCCCTCATACGAGCTCTCATAAACCCTCCACCTCCTTCAAAATTGCGCCTAAAGGCTCACAGTAAAACAGATTAGGAAAGTGCGACTATATTTTATCACTCCGCCCATTTCACATACAATAACATCGCCATCACTTCGCAACCGCGCTTTCGGCATGCTGCGCAGCAGTTAACCATCCTGATATGACGGACCTTTATATAGCGCATTGACAAGGCGGAGGGCATCCTCCCTGGTGCAAATCTTTCCTTCCGCCTGAGCCTTCTCTACGGCCTCGAGGATCTTCCCAACCTCGGGCCCTTCTCCTATGCCCAAGACCTCCATCACGTCCTCCCCCGAAAGGAGCGGCTGGGGAGTGCTCACTTCGAGGTAAACGGCAGTTATCCTGTTCCTCGCCCAGGCTGAGAGGTCTTCCCCGTCGGCCATGGCGTCTGCCCAAGCTAAAAGGAAGAGATCATCAAGCCAGCTCCGGCCGAAACTTTTGAGGAGCTGCAAAAATACCCAGGGTGAAGGGTCAGAATGCGCTACCTCCTGCCATTTTACGAGCATAGCTATGTGGTCAGCCAGTTTATGCGGCCAGGCCCAGGCGCTCATGATCTGGTCGGCAGCCTTCGCAATGCGACGGCCGAGACATCCCTCAAAAGCCGCGCTTCCCTGCGCCTCCCGTATTCTCGCCCTCGCCATACCGTCCAATAGGCAGGCGGCTTTTACCTCCGCCCTATCCGTCGCAGCGTGAGCATATGCCAGGCGCGCTTCGGTTTCGGAGGACAGCCCGGGCAGCAAGGTTTTAACAAGGCCGAGCTCTTTGAGGAAAGCTGTAAAGCGCACCGCGTCGCCTCGCATCGCGCAGAGCACCTCCTTGCCGATGCGCTCTTGCGGCATCCACGACATCGCATCCTGCCACCCGTGCGCAGCTGAAAGCGAAGCCTCATCTACGACGAACGCCGGAAGCACGGCCGCAAACCTGGCCAAGCGCAGTGCCCTCAACGGGTCTTCGCGAATGCGCACAGCCGCTTCTCCGTTGAAGCGAAGGACGCGCCTGGACAGGTCCTTTACCCCGTTTACTACATCCATAACCTTGCCGTCCGCCTTCATGGCCAGGGCGTTGACGGTAAAATCCCGCCTCTTGAGATCCTCTTCGAGCGTTTCACCCAAAAAGGGGGTGACCTCCACATTGAAGCCGTCCATGGGGATTACCGCTGTCCATGGAGGTCCCTTCCTCGTCACCTTGACCCGCCCCCCCCAGAGGGATCGGATCGCCTCAAGGCCCGCACTCGTGGCTACATCCACATCCGACAATTCCGCCCTCCCAAGAAAGAGATCCCTGACAGCCCCACCCACTATCGCTGCTTCGTATCCCTCTTGTTCCAGCCTCCGGACGATTGCCAAGGCATTCGATATGCGCTCCATCAACAACCACTTCCCTCCGAGTGCGCCCTTGACGATAACAAATAAATGTCAAATAATGGCTTACGCATACTATTTGTATTCATAACCTCCTCCCTCCACTCTTATAAATGAGACCCGAAGAAAGGGGGGAAAGAGATGGCCAGCTATGCTCCCGTATCCAGCCGCCTCAGCCTTAGGCTCCAGATCGGAACCGACTCGCTCGGACGGCCGCAGTTGCGGACGCTTTCGCTCTCCGGCGTGGATCCCTTGGCCGATGCCAATGCCACCTACGCAGTAGCTCAGGCGCTCGGCGGACTTCTGTCTTACCCGGTCCACGAGATCCAGAAGGTCGACACCGACATCGTAAGTTAGCGTAGCCCAAGGAAGCAAAATTCGCAAGATAGGGAGGTGATAAAGTGAAGACGCTGCGCATGATTTTCAACACGGCCGATGACGACCGGTGGGTCCTCTCCCTCCGCTACCCCAAGGATGATATCACCGCCGCGGAGGTGGAGACTGCCATGCAGACTATAGTCGACAACGACGTTTTCGTCTCCGGGCCGGTCTCCATAGCCGGTGCCGAGATCGTAGACCGCACAGTGACCGAGCTCCTGTAGTCGGATATAGATAACGGCGCACGGCGAGCGGTTTTTATATACCACCTGCCGCGCGCCCACACAAGAGAGGTGACGAAGATGGCAGATTTCGTATCTGCGGCCTTGCAAAGCGGCTTCGCCGTGGCGGTCGCCGGGTATCTCCTCGTGCGGATGGAAAAACGCTTAGAGGAGCTCACCGCGGCGATCCGCGACTTGCAGGTGACAATAACCAGCAAGGGGGTATTTTAGGGTGCCAATAAACGACATCCGCCTCTCTCCTCATTTCAAGCTCAAAGAGTTCCAATGTCGCTGCTGCGGGACGGTCAAAATTCACCCGATGCTGTTGGAGGCGCTGGAGCGCCTGAGGGAGCTTTGGGGCAATCCGATAGTCATAACGAGCGGTTACCGCTGCGCGAATCACAACCGAGAGGTGGGAGGTGCAAAGGAAAGCCGCCACATGAAGGGGTTTGCGGTAGACGTAGTCTGCATCGCCTCCGAGCAGGCGCGTGTTAGCAAACTTGCGCGTGAAGCAGGCTTCGACCAGGCGATCCCCTACGGCGTCAGGAACTTTATACATTTGGGCGTTTGGCCTAAGGATTGAAGCTCATGAATGAAATCGACGCCCTCATAACGCAATATCGTCCCCTGGTAGAGTCGCTGGCGAGGCGCTACGCTGGGAGGGGCGCTGAAGCTGAAGACCTCGCACAGGAAGGATACGTGGCGCTCTTAACGCTCATACCCAAGTGCCGCCGACGGGATGCTCTACCTCTTTTCCTGAAGAAATCCCTGCCCAGGGCTATCCGCGACGCCGCAAGGCGGCTCAGAAGAGGCTCGCATCGCGAAGTATCTATAGAGGCTGACGAATTAGAAGAGGCACAAACGCTGACGTACGACGATGACGCGCATCTCGCCGCGCTGTTCCTCGCAGAGAGCTTAGTTCGCGACCAGAAAGACAGACATCTCTTGGCGCTTTTGACGGAAGGCTATAGCCAAAAAGAGGCTGCGGCTATCCTCGGGATGTCACAACAAGCAGTAAGCGCAAGGCTCCGCCGCATGAGGCGCGGAGCCTTCGCTTGAAAAAGATTTGCTTAAGTTGCCTTTGTCAGATACTACTGGGAGATCGCGCTCACCGGGCAGGTGGAGACGCAGGCGCCGCACTCGATACATGTATCGGGATCCACCTGCGCCTTGCCCTCCACCATCGATATCGCTTCCACCGGGCAAACGCCTACACACGCTTCACATCCAATGCACGTGTCCCTGTCGACTACTGCCTTTGCCATTACGCACCCTCCTTTGCGATGTTGAAAATGCTTTTTATGTGCCCACGCTATTCTAACGGCTAATCCCACCGGTTAGCAAGATGCCCGCCGTAAAGCTAAAGACGCACCCATCAAAGAGGTGCGCGTCGAACGGCGCACTTCCGCTACTGCGACCACAGCATCTGAGGAGGAAGTTCCGGCTTCATCTCGCGCAACAGCAGTTCCTCCATCGCCACCTTAGGAGTTACCCCTCCATAAAGTATGTCGCGGACCGCCTTGGCTATAGGAAGGTCTACACCCATGGCCCGTCCTCGCTCGACAATGGGAATAACCGTATGTGCCCCCTCAGCCACCTGCCCCAATTCCGCCTGCGCTCCTTCGAGCGACATACCCTCGCCCACGCACATGCCGAGCCTCAAATTGCGCGAGTGCATACTATAACAAGTCACCACGAGGTCCCCCACGCCAGCCAGACCGGCGAGCGTGAGCGGGTTGGCCCCCATCTTCGCCCCGAGCCTCATGATCTCGGCCAGCCCCCTGCAGACCAGGGCAGCCAGGGTGTTGTCGCCGAGGCCCATAGACCTGGCTATGCCTGAGGCTATGGCGATGACGTTTTTGACGGCGCCTCCGAGCTCAACGCCCGTCACATCGATGCTCGTATATACGCGGAAATGGAAACAGCCGAAAACCTCCTGCCACATCGAAGCGACTTCCTCTTTAGACGAAGCCACGACTACGGCGGTGGGTTGCTCTATTATCACCTCTTCCGCGTGGCTTGGGCCGGAGATGACGCTGTAAGAAAGGCCGGGAAGCTCCTCGTCGACGATTTGGCTTATCCTGAGGCCGGAATCGATTTCGATTCCCTTGGCGGCGTTGCACAGCAAGACGTCGTCGCCCGCAAATGAGCGCAATAGGCGCAAAGTTTCGCGAACTGCCTGCGTGGGTACGGCCGACACCCACAGCTTAGAGAAAGCAGCGGCTTCTTCTAAGCTCGATGTGGCATAGACGCCGCTGTGCAGGCGGTGCTCCCTCAAATAGCGCACGTTGTGCCCCGTGGCGTTTATGGCCCTGGCGGCTTCTGGATTGCGCGACCACAGGCACACAGAAATGCCTTTCTTTGCCAGCAAGTCCGCTAAGGCCGTGCCCCAGCTTCCCGCTCCGAATACGGCAACCTCTTCCACGCAGCTTACCTCCTCGATTCAGAATTCCACATGAAAGTCCACGAGGTCGGGCTTGGGTTCCTCCCACAGGACCGCTACATCCTTCACCGAGGCATATGGCGGCCCTTTGCGGCACCAAGCTATCATCGACTCCACTGCGTCGCTTTCGCCCTGGATGAGGAGCTCCACTCGTCCGTCGGGCAGATTTCTCACCCATCCCTTCACGCCTCTCTTTTCGGCCTCTCTCACGGCGTAGTGACGAAAGCCCACCCCCTGGACGAAACCCGAGACCCAAACATGCGCTCGTTTTATCTCTCTTCTTTCCCTCATAATATGAAAAGTATAACACCGCAGGCTAAGGTCGCTAAGCCCAAAGTGATAAAATGATACAAAGGCTCAGGCAAAGGATCGAGGGAGAAAGTGACACCAGAAGAAGCGAGGCATAGATGGGTCAAAAAGGCCCAAGAGGTCTCCAGATTGCTCAACAGCGATAAGGCAAGAGCAGCACTTATAGGGCGCGCCGCTTTCAATCTGCATCTTGGCCGTCAGATGCTCGCCACTGCCGACCTGGATTTCCTGTGCGGTTCGATCCCAGATGCCATGGAGTGCGTACACCTGCTCGAAAGCTCCGGTTACAAGCGAATGGGCGCTGTTTTCGCTGACCATGCGATTGAGGTAGATCTCATAACGGCCGACCCATCATTCCCTTACGGCGACGCAGGGGGCCTTTTGAACATCCCTGATCTTCACCGCCTATGGGAGCGTCGTACCGAGATAGATGGCATCCTCGTGATTGAACTTCCCGCCCTTTTCATAGACAAGCTCAAACACATCAGATCACTCGAAAAGGACGAGGAATCGGTGCTAAAGCTCACAGACCAAAAACCTGAAATCATGGATGCCGTCATCAAAGCAGCAAAGGAAATGTCGGAAGAAGAAGTATGGGAAGTGCTATCTGCCCTCTACGCCTGCATCTCCGAGGAGAATCCGAAGAGAGACGGTGGCAAGGATGCTCGCGGGACTTGCAAGACCACACCGAGGAAGGCGATAGATATGGGTGAACGCAGCCCAGCGGAGCGCAGCCTCGCCGTCTCCTCGGGCAAAAGGGTGCGCAAAAAAGGCCTCCTCCTGCTTCTGGCCCACATGGAAACGTACGCTGTGCCCGATGTGAAGGGGTGCGATCTGGGGCGTGCGCTTTCCGTCTCCTTAGGGGAGACATTTTTGCTCGAGCCGCTACAGGTGATCTATGCAGAAAGGGTCCCCGAAGGCTCAAGGAGGCTATCCTCCCCATCGGAGGTGGAGGAGTCTATCCTCAATGGAGACGTCATTGTAGTGCGCTTGCCGCAGGAACAACTGGAGGCGATAATTACCAAGCCAGCCAAGCAAGAGGACAGGTGTCAGAAGAATCCGTCCTCTTGCTGAAAGGTTTTTACATCTTTTTCGAGAGCGCCCTTCGCGCCTCCTCCATCTGGTTCCAGGCCGAAGAGAGGCCTTCGACGCTGACGTTTCCCGAAGAACAATAGTCGATAACGATGCGCTCGGCCTCAGCCTGTTTCTTCACCATCTCCGGAATCTTTTCGGCTATCTCCATTGGGACATTTATGACGCCATGGATATCGCAGACGAGCAAATCTCCCGGCGAGACCACGAGGCCGCAGACGTTCACCGGAATGCCGTAGTCGATCATATATACGGAGGCGTGAGACACCAGAACGTCAGTGGCGAAATAGGCAAAGCCGAGCTCCTCGACCTCCTCCAAATCCCGCACGCCGCCGTGGGTAACGGTGCCGATACAGCCCAAAGAGAGGTGCACGTTGGCGTTGACCTCGCCCCAAAAAGCCCCGACGGGCTGGTCGTCCATGTCTCGCACTACGGCAATGCGCGGCTCTGGCACCGAGAGGATGTGCTTCCAATAGCCGCTCCTGTCGGCCGACTTCGCCGCTTTGTACGGCAGATCCGCCCCAACTGTGAGGGTGGTGGCATACCCGGCGATCGGACCTACATCGGCAAACACGGGATGCATGCGTGAGTCGCAGAATCCCATATTCCTCGGCCTGATCTCAAAAGCCTCGATCGCGTTTGCGATGGCCGGCGTTGGGATCTTCCTCAATTCTTCCAGGACCTTTCCAGAAACTTTCGCAAATCCTGCTGCCAAAAGGATCACGCCCCTTTCTTTGCGATTTATGGCATTGCCTTTAATGATACCGCTAACAGTAAAAAATAGGCTTATATGGCTTATAATGAACCTACACCTATGCCTTTAACATCCTATTGATTAGTCACCTGAGGAGCTCGATATCCTGTAAACGGGTTATTATGGAGGTTTGTGATTGTAAATTTTCTAGCGAAGTTTACTTTTAGCTTGTTTTTACTTGGGCTTGGCCCTCAAATACTGAGGGGGCCAAGCGACATCTTCGCCCAAAACCGTCGCGGCATGAAGGGGCCAGTGGGGATTTCTAAGCAGTGCCCTCCCCAAGATGATTACGTCCGCGTCGCCAGAGCTTACGATGCCTTCGGCCTGAAGCGGCTCCGTTATTATACCGACTGCTCCCGTCATAACCTCTGCTCTTTTGCGTATCTTCGAGGCAAAAGGCACTTGATAGCCGGGCTTCGCGGGGACTTTGGCGTCGGGAACGAGCCCTCCTGAAGAACAATCTATCAAGTCCACGCCGCGCTCCTTGAGGGCTCGCGCCAGCGCCAAGGATTGCTCCAAGTCCCACCCACCATCGACCCAGTCGGTCGCGGATATGCGGAAGAAGAGCGGCATCCCATCGGGAATGACATTCCGCACAGCTTCAGCGACTTCAAGGGCAAGCCTCATCCTGCCCTCCAGGGAGCCGCCGTAGCGGTCAGTTCTTCTGTTGCTCAAAGGGGATAGGAATTGGTGAACGAGGTAGCCGTGAGCCGCGTGTATCTCGATCAAATCGAAACCGGCCCGACAGGCACGTCGAGCTGCTTCGGCAAATGACGAAACGATCCCTTTTATCGCACCCTCGTCCAGGACTTGAGGCGTGGGGTATCCTGGCCCAAAGGGGATGGGGCTCGGGCCGACGACAGGCCATCCTCCTTCATCGGTTTTAAGCGGTCGTTCACCCCTCCAGGGTAGGTCTATGCTCGCCTTTCGTCCAGCGTGGGCGAGCTGTACCCCGACTCTCGACCCCTGCGCGTGGACGAAACCCACCAACTTAGACATAGGCTCGATCTGCTCATCATCCCACAGGCCTAAGTCCCCAGGGGTGATACGACCGCGCGCTTCTACCGCCGTGGCCTCGACGATCAGCAGCCCAACGCCTCCGATGGCCCTGGAGCCATAGTGCACCAGGTGCCACTCGCCCGCCATTCCGGACGTCGCCGAATATTGACACATGGGCGACATGACGATCCTGTTTTTGAGCGTGACACCGCGTATGGAAATTGCGGAAAAGAGCTCTGCCATAGCCTTACCTCCAATCGATAGTTTACGATCTCGCATATTCGTAACTGCTTTAAAAATTCTAACACAAAACCTCCGGGGCGATCGTCTGGACGGCTTGCAAGGGTAGCCGAGCCGACGGACATGTTATATAATTCTTGCTCAAGGACGAAGCGTTGGACGCACAGCGCGAGAGATCACGCATAGGAGGGTGATGAAAGTGAGATTCAAGGGATTGGCATTTTTGGCAGCTTTTTTTCTGTTAAGCGTAGCAGCAGGTGCGAGCGATGCCATCGAAAGCTATAGGCTTTCGAACCAGCTTCCGCCGTCGCACCATATCTCCAAGGGCGTGGACCTCTTCGCCGAGAAGGTCAAGGAGTATTCAAAGGGAGAGATTGAGATCAAGGTGCTCCACTCTGCCCAGCTCTTTAGCGATGCAGAGATCGTCGAGGCACTTCAGAATGGCCTCGTCGAGCTCGGGGTTGTGCCTGTAAACAAGTGGTCCGGCATGATACCGGCGGCCGACATCTTCGAGATGCCCTTCGTATTCGCCGACCTATCCTCGCCAGAAAAATTCTTGAAAGCCGGCGGCGGAAAGCTGCTCGACGAAGCATTCCAGGAGATGGGAGCCAAGGTAGTATTTTGGGTGGACTACGGCTTCGTGCAGTTCTTCAATAACGTAAGGCCCTTGAGGAAGCCGGAAGACTTCAAAGGGCTCAAGATCCGGGCCTTCAGCAAGGGATCGGCGGACTCCATAGAGGCATTGGGCGGAAGCCCCGTCGTAATAAGCTCATCCGAGATGTACATGGCCCTTCAAAGGGGGACGATCGACGGCGTAACCACCGGCATGCCAGCCGCGGTTTCCAGAAAGCTTCACGAGGTCCTCAAATATATGACGCTCTGCAACTACTCCACGGCGCAATTCATGGTTCAGGCGAATCTTCCATGGTGGGAGAAGCTTCCCGAGTCCACAAAAGAAGTGCTCCTTAAAGCTGGCAACGAGGCCGAAGAGTGGATAAGGAGCGCCATAGCTGATTCTGAGAACGAGGCACAGCGCTTTCTCGAAGAATACGGCCTGCAAATTACAACGCTAACTCCTGAGGAGCACAAGGCCTTTGTTGATGCGACCATAAAGGTGCGCGAGACATTTCTCCAGCAGAGCGGCACCTTGGGCAAGCAGCTTTTAGACATAGCCCTTTCCATACGGTGACCGAGCCTTCGCCTCTCGGCCCGAAGCGGCAAATCTCCGCTTCGGGCCGCTCGGTTGACTCGCAAAAACCTTTCGGGCAGGCGTTAAAAGGATGCGCGACGTTTGCCCGCTTCTAAATAATGCTTTTATGGACGCATAAGGAGCGAATGACGAGATGAAAAGGCGCACGAGAAGGGTCATCACCAGGCTCAATAATGTTACGGGCTATGCCAGCGGTATCGGCATGTTGGCCTTAGGATTGATACTTTTTTATGAAGTTATAATGCGGTATATTTTCAATGCACCGACATCCTGGGCTCAAGAGGTTTCCATATATCTCTTTATGTGGACGATGTTTGCTGGCGCTGCCTATACGCTCGAACAGGGCAAGCACGTTCATATAGACCTCCTGACATCTCACCTCTCCCCCGCCGCCAGGAGGAGACTCGAGATATTAACGGGAGCGCTGGGTCTGATCTTTTCCCTCGTCGTTACGTATCAGGGATATGAAATGGTAATGGCAGCGCTGAAATACCACAAACTCTCGGCCACACCGCTTCGTTTTCCCATGTGGATACCCCAGACATCGCTCCCCGTTGGGTTTCTCCTGCTTTCGGTGCAGTTTGCCGCAGGATTGATAGATAAGCTTGGAGGCACAAGAGGCGGGGTGGATGTGCCATGATGACGTTTCTCTTTGTAGTGACGCTGCTCCTTGCCCTGCTCTTCATCGGCCTGCCCGTGGCTTTCTCCTTGGGGACGGCATCGCTTGCTCTCATCGTCGCCTTTGATCTTCCGCTTAAAATCGTGGGACAGAGCATATTCTCTTCGTTAGATAGTTTCGTCCTATTGGCTGTGCCTCTGTTCGTCCTGATGAGCCAGATCTTGCTCGACGGCAGAGTCGGAGATGACCTCTTTGACGTAATGAACGCCTGGGTGAGGCACTTGCCAGGAGGGCTTGCCATAGCAACGATCCTGAGCTGCGCCTTTTTCGCCGCGATCACCGGTTCCAGTGCCACTACTGCGGCTACGATAGGCATGGTGGCCTTCCCTGCACTAACCGAACGAGGATACGAGAAGCACTTCGTCTTGGGGCTTTTAGCCGCAGGAGGGACGCTCGGCATCCTGATCCCACCCAGCATACCTATGATCCTATACGGCGCTGTAACCGAAGAGTCAGTGGGCAAGCTCTTCATGGCCGGCATCGTTCCGGGACTCGTGCTCACCGCCATTTTCGTAATCTATGCCATTATCCGGAGCCGCGGCGGCGGTTACCGCGCTTACGAGCCTGCCTCATGGAAAGAGCGCCTTCAGACCACCAGAAAGAACCTGTGGGGGATAGCCCTCCCGATCATCATAATAGGAGGCATTTACAGTGGGGCATTCACCCCAACAGAGGCTGCAGCCGTCGGCCTGATCTATAGCCTATTCATCACGCTCGTCGTCTATAGAACGCTTTCGCTCAAAGACTTGCCCGGGGTGTGTTTGCGCTCCGTAGGGACCTCGTGCATGATCGCCATGATCATCGCCGGCGCTCTCCTATTCGGCAGGGTAATGACGCTGCTCGAGATTCCTCAACAGCTCACTCAGATGGTTATAGATGCCGGGCTTTCACCCCTTGGTTTCGTCATAGCCATGAACATCCTCATGTTGGGGTTGGGGTGTATTTTGGAGACCGTATCGATCGTGCTCCTTACGATGCCTCTGGTAACCCCGATCTTGGGAGCGCTCCAGATAGACCCCATATGGTACGCCGTCGTGCTGGTCATAAACTTGGAGATGGCACTGATAACACCTCCCGTCGGGGTGAACCTATATATAATCCATGGGATCAGTGATGACATAACAATGGGAGAGATAGTAAAAGGGGTCTTACCGTTCATGATCCTCATGGTGGGCATGTTGATCCTGACCATCGCTTATCCGTCTATGAGCACATGGCTCCCATCGATCATGCACTGAACATACATTTATGGAGGTAATATAATGTCAAGGGAAAGAAAGAGCACGCTTCTGAGAGAACGCTTGAAAAAACCAGGTGTACTGGTGGGAGTCGGCGTCTTCGACGCCCTGAGCGCGCGCATCGCCGAGCTGTGTGGCTTTGAGGTGGTCCACCACTCGGGCTTCGGCACAGCCGCGACGCTTTTAGGAGCCCCAGACATAGGGCTTTTGGACTTCACCGAAATGTGCCAGCGCATAAAGAGCATAGCCGGGGCGGTCTCCATCCCGGTATTGGGAGATGCCGACACGGGGTATGGAAACCCCTTAAACGTCTACCGCACCGTGCGCGAGTATATATGGGCAGGGTCTGCCGGACTGTTTATCGAAGATCAGAGATGGCCTAAAAGGTGTGGCCACATGGAGGGGAAAGAGATCATCGGTTGGGATGAGATGAAGGGGAAACTCGAGGCGGCGATCGACGCTAAGCGTGAGCTTGACCCCGACTTCGTAATAATATACCGAACGGACGCCGTGGCTGTAGCAGGCATAGAAGAAGCCATCGCCCGCGGCAACGCAGCTGCAGCCTTGGGCGTGGACATGGTCTTCGTGGAGGCATTGGAATCGAAAGAACAGATGGAACGGGCAGTGCACGAAATCGACGCACCGCTGATGCTAAATCTCATAGAGGGAGGAAAGACCCCGCTCTTCTCTGTAAGAGAAGCAGAAAGTATGGGCTTCAAATACATCGTCTTCGCCCTGACGCCGCTCTTTTCGGCCACAAAGGGCATGATCGAAGCCCTCTCGTACCTCAAAAAGACAGGAAGCTCCAAAGGGCTGGAAGAGAAGCTCGTGTCGTTTGACCAGTTCACCGATATCGTAAAGCTAAAAGACCTGCTCGCCATGGAGAAGAAGTACGCCTCCGATACCGCCACAGACACAATGGGAAACAGCACAAGATAGGCAAAACGCTCCTGAGGGGCTTGTCTACGCCACATCGACTCATTCGAATTCGTCATAATCACTAGACGACTCTCCTACCGTCTGGATGAAGAAGAATGTAGTGACTGCCGGTTGCATGATCGACTTCAAAGCCAACTTTTTGCAGGGCAGCAACGATCTCCCTCGCTTTAAGGACCGGCAGTTTTCCCATGATATTTAAGCTACGTCTACTGTGACAGTTTCTACTTCTGCCTTTTCAAATGTATATGTCAACGGCTCTCCGTGCTTCTTCAGGCTTTCGATATATCCCCTTATGGCGTCTTCAGCCATTGCCAGAGCTTTCTCCCTGATTTCTCCCCGGGTGACGCAACCCGGCAGCGCAGGTACTATAGCAATGTAACCCCCTTCTTCGGCGGGCTCAAGGTAGACAATAAAATGGGCCATATTCTCATGACGCCCCTTTCGCAGTGGTCGTTATTTTTGTATCGCTTTTTATCACAGACATGGGAAGAACCAGAAAATTACCCGATGCGCTCTTTGAAGCCCTCGACTTCCTGCTCCTCGTAGCTCGAATCTGACGTGGCGATCCTTTCTCCTCCGTCGCAAGTTCGCTCAAATTCCCTTTCTAAGAACTTCGCATATTCGACTGTATCAAATAAACTTTGCCTCTGTGGGGAAAGCTCACGGTGTGGAGCTGCCTATCTCGCCCATGTCCTCGGTCCATGCCTACCATATAAAGGCCACCTCAATACACTATTCTTCGGTTTGTAAGTGTCACTTGCAACCAAGGCACAAGGCAAAATATTTTGGTATAATCGAAACGCAATTCATCATTTTAAGGAATTCTAAGGAGAGACCATGGAACAGTCGTTGTCGGCACAAGAAATACCAGTAGAGGATATAGCGACGCGCGACTTCGTTCTGGCGGACGTGGTCTCTGCTAAGAAAGCTCTCTTGCTCCCAAAGGGGGTAGATTTGTCCTGGTTTGGGAGCGCTAAAAAGAGGCTCGTCCAGAGGCTTAAATCTGAAGGGGTTACGCACATAAGGGTTTTCGCCGAGAAAACCCCTTCGGTTCGGGACCTGGAAGAGCTAATCCAAAGGGTTAGAGGGCCGGTCAAACAGATAGACCGCGCCTTGGCCTGCCAGGCCGTGAGGCAGCTCGGTGACGTCTACCGAAGGATAGCAAGTGATGGTGATGGGGTAACGGAAGGCCTCTTCGAGCCGCTCCTCTCTACGGGCCATATCCTCGCACAAGAGATCCTCAGCTCTCAGGCAATCACGCTATCGCTTTATAAGATGCGGCAATGGGATGAATACACTTTCGTGCACTCACTCAACGTGGCGTTGCTTTCCGGCTTTTTGGCTTCCAGGCTGCGTCCAGGTGACAATGCTTTTGTAAATAAGATAACGACGGGGAGCCTCCTCCACGACCTCGGCAAGGCAATGATCCCTTTGCATATATTGAATAAACCTGCCAAGTTGACGGATGCCGAGTTTGCCGTAATAAAGACCCATCCCATAAAAGGTTTCGAGCTGGCACTGCAGCAGGGGATAAGTGACGAAGAGATGCTCACCGTCGTGCGAGGTCATCACGAGCGATGGAACGGGAACGGTTACCCAGATAGGCTAAGAGGCGAAGCGATACCGCTTCCTGCCAGGATAGACGCCGTAGCAGACGTATTTGATGCGCTCACCACGAACAGAATATACAAGGAAGCCGAATCTCCGAAAAATGCAATCTCCATAATAGTAGGAGATGCCGGCGATCACTTTGATCCTGGCGTCGTCAGAGAGTTGCTCTTGTCGCTCGGATTATATCCTCCAGGGGTTATTGTAGAGCTCTCGGACGGCAGTGTGGGCGTGGTGGTCTCAACCTTTCCAGGCGACTTGGTGCGTCCCACAGTCATGCTCCTTGCCGACCTTGAGGGGCAAGAGAACAGTTTGCACCTCGTCGATCTGAGAGAGTCAGGTCTCTATATAAGACGAAGTATCAAGAGCGTGGACAAGCGAACGTTGGATCAAGAAGAGCTGGCAGTAAATGGACTTGTGGAGGGTGCGCACAAGGCATGAAAAATTAATAGAGTAGGGGGTAAGATATCATGTCGAGCGAAATGTGCTACCTTGGAGAGAAAGCCGTAGCGGAGATCAACGCCTATCTATCCAGCAAAAAGAACAGCGTCATCCAGAGCCTCGTCAACGTGATCAAAAAATATGGCACGCCTCAGGAGATAAACGAGAGGGCAAAAGAGGCACGGAAGGTAGAAAACCTCATAGCTCGCCTCAAGCACGCAGAACCTTCCTACGTAAAAGACCTCGAATGGCTTGAGGAGCAAAAAGAACGTAAAGCCTTCGTATCGATCTCGGACTTCCGAAAGAAAGTCTTGGGCGAAGGGGCAGGTGCCACGCTTCCGGACGAAAGCAGTGCCGTTACGCTTGAAATCAGCGCCCTGCAATACTTCCCATGGTTTATAGCCGAGGCCAAGAGGGCAATAGAGAAGGGCGAACTCATGCCTGGGCGATATATACGCGTGCGCAACATGAGGGAGCAGGTCAAAGACGGCGACCTCCTGGCGGTGCACGCAGCCACGGAGATGGCGGGGGCGAGCTGCGTCGAGACGCTCGACACCAAAGGGACGGACGGGTCTAACATTCACCTGATGGGGCCGGAGACGATAACCGGCTATTTCGGAGGCATCGGACAGCCGAACGAGCACGCCCTGGCATGGGTGGATGAGTTCCTGTATTACTACACAAACTACGGGGTGCAAGAGGTGCTCAACGTAAACGAAGGCACCATCCTCCTTGCGCTCTTGCTCTACAAGCTCGGCGTGGATATAAAGTTCAAGATCTCCGTGTTTAAGGGCATCGACAACCCCTACTCCTTCCTGTGGACCCTCATCGCGGCGCGCCTCTTGGCAAGAGACGACGGCACGACCGCGCTTTCTGGCATAAACCTCTCAAACTCCGTCAACGCCGCCACGATAAAGGTCGCAGCGCAAATCCGGCGTGACCTCGGATTTGAAGATCAGGTGCGTATAGAACACCACATAACCGAAACGGCACATAGCATCGTGCGCCAACCATACTGCCGCAGGGACGAACTGATAGAAGTAGCAGCGACGGTGCCAAACATATCTGCCAAACACGAGGGCGGCGACTTCGAGGACGAAACCTCCCTGGACCACCCCTCCGACATACTCGATTACTTCCGCGCCAAGGAGGAGATCATAGCCTCCGGTCATTGGGAAAGCCTCGAGAAGAATTATATGCTGAAGCACGCAGCTTTAAACCGCACCGCTGAAAGCCTGACTAAGCACGGGATAGCCTTCGTGGCAGCCAGGGGATTGCACAGCCGTTAGAGGAGGTAGGACTTTGCGCGCTATAGGGATAGACCTGGGCGGACACAACACAAAAGCAGCTCTTGTAGTTGATGGGACAATTCAAGAGCGATTGGAAGAAGCGACTGCGCCTGGCAGGCGCCAGAAAGAGGTGTGCGCTCAGGTTGCACGTCTCGCTGAAGCACTCTCTCCAGCTGGAGAGGTCGTTCCGGTGGGGTTGGGTGTGCCCGGAATGCTCGATACTTTTAGGGAACATATTAAAAAGATGCCCAACTTTCCCAACTGGGAAGGGGTGCCGTTGAAGGCGCTCCTCGAGGAACGCCTCTCCAGGCCCGTGGCGATCGAAAACGACGCTAACTGCTACGCCTTAGGCGAGGGATGGACAGGTGCCGCAAAGGGCCTTTCAAGTTATGTGGTTATAACATTAGGCACAGGCGTGGGCGGCGGGATCGTCCTCGACGGAAAGCTCCTGAAGGGCACTCACGGAATGGCAGGCGAACTTGGCCACATCGCAATCGGCAAAGACGAATACTGCGGTTGCGGCGGAAGGGGACATTTAGAAGCGATTTCCGGCGCCGATGCCTTAGAAAGGCTTGCCCGCTCATGGGGCATTCCCGATGACCTCTCTCGCCTATGGCGAGAGAGGAGAAACCCCGTCATTGCAGATTTTTGGAACATTGCGCTCGACGCCTGGGGGAGAGCTTTGGCATCTATCGCACACACGCTCGACCCTGAGGCCATCATTATAGGCGGAGGCCTAAGCCGAGGTGAGGGATTCCTCGAGAGTTTGCACCCTCACGTCATCCCTTACCTGGCGCTTCCGTTCAGGGAGGCATTAGACCTCCGCCTTAGCCTTTTGGGCAACGACGCCGCAATAATAGGCGCCGCGGCGGTCGCATTAGGATATTTCACTTGAGGCACGAGCGCGCCACCACAAGACGAAGAAGGCGGCAGCGAGGACGACCAGCGCTGCTGCCTTATATTGTGCCTGCGGAAAGAAGACTGCCACGCCAGAAGCGAGAAGAAGGCCCCTAACGAGGAGCCCCAGCCGGCAGAACAGCCACCCTTGAAAAGCTCCTGAAATACCAACCACACCGACGACAGCAGACACTATCAACAGCGCCAGGTATGGCAAATTAGGATCCTCGAGCAAGATAGCAGGAGAATAGATGAACGTAAAGGGCAACAGGTATGCCACAAGGGCAATCCTCGTGGCCTGGAAGCCCGTTTGTGTTGGATTTGCCCCCGCTATGCCAGCGCCAGTATATGCCGCCAGGCACACGGGGGGCGTAAGATCTGCCATTATGCCGAAGTAGAAGACGAACATGTGAGCTGCCAAGGGGAGAATATGCATCTTTATCAAGGCTGGCGCTATGATCGTGCTGGTGACGATGTAATTTGCAGTCGTAGGCAGCCCCATTCCGAGCACTAGACATGCCACCATGCCCAAAAGGAGGGTAAAAAAGAGTCTCCCGTGGGCAAGCTCGATGATGTTATTGGAGATCACAAAACCCAAACCTGTGAGCGACGACGTCCCCACGATGAACCCAACCATGGCGCACGCCAAAGCAACACCGAGGGCGCTGCGTGCCCCCTCTTCCATGGTCTTCAATAGATCCCTTATATTCATCCTCGTGTGAGGTCTCAAGAAGCTCACGGCGAATATAGATATTACGCCCCAGAAAGCCGCGGCGAGCGGCGTATATTTGGAAAGCAGTGCATAGAGCACCACGCCCAATGGGATCAAGAGGTGGCCGTCATGAAGCAGGACGCCTGTCGCGTTGGGCAGGTCCCTTTCTGGAAGCCCCTTGAGTCCACGCCTCTGCGCCCTGCAATGCACATTGAAGTAGAGGGCTAAGTAATAGATTGCAGCCGGGATCGCAGCGGCTGCCGCGATCCTCAAGTAGGGCACCTGCAGAAATTCGCTCATTACGAAAGCCCCTGCCCCCATTATCGGGGGCAGGAACTGCCCGGCGGTCGAGGCCGCCGCCTCCACTGCCCCGGCGAACTCGGGACTGTAACCTACCCTCTTCATGAGCGGTATGGTAAAGACTCCAGTGGTAGCCACATTTGCCACAGAGGAACCGTTTATCGTGCCCAGAAGTCCAGAGGCCGCTATGGCGACCTTGGCCGGTCCGCCAGGCGAGCGCCCTGCCAGCGCCAAAGCCAAGTTTGTAAAAAAGCGTGCCCCTCCACACCTCGAGAGGAATGCTCCAAATAGTATGAATATGAATACGAAAGTGCTCGAAACCCCGAGGGCTACGCCGAATATGCCCTCTGGGACGAGATACATATGTTGGACGATACGGTTTATCGAATATCCGCGGTGCATAAACACTCCAGGCATCTGTCGCCCGAAATAGCAATAGAGTAAAAACAAGATAGAGAGCATCGGCAAAACCTTGCCCGAGACACGACGACCCGCCTCGAGGATCAAAACTATCGTCATTATCCCAAGCCATAGATCGTGAGGAAAGACGGCCGCCCCACGCCTCGCGATGTCGTTAAAGAAAAAGACTATGTACCCGCACCCGAGGGCCGATAACCCTGCCAGCAGCCAATCATACCACGGTATCGATCGCCTGCTTGAGCTCTTTCTTGCGGGATAAAGCAAAAAGACGGCGACCATGGCGAAGGTAAGATGGACCGCCCTATGTATGGATGTAGGGAGAGTGCTCAAGCCCGCCGTGTAAAAGTGGAATGCCGACATAGCTACGAGCCAACCCGATACGAAAAGGCCGGATAAGCCACTCAATTTCCTGTAGCGGCTTTCTACGTCGTACTTTTCGATTATTTCCTCAACCTTTTGCTGGCTTTCTTCGACTGAAGATTCTGCCATTTTGTCGACTCCTCCCTCAATATGCGTCGGTATAAATACGACCCTATGCTCCCCGCGCGAATGCAGGAAGCATAGGGCCTAAGAATTATCGCGTCAAGCGGTCAACAGCCTTCCCTCACTTTAGGACGCCTATTTCCTTGTAATAGCGTTCAGCGCCCGGATGCAAGGGTATTACGATCTGTTCGACATTTTCGGGTACCATATGCTCCATCTGAGGCGTAACTGCAACGAGGTCTTCTTTATGTTCAAAAAGTGTCTTTGTCATCTGATAGACTAAATCCTCAGGGAGCTTTTCGTGAACGGCTATGATGTTGGGGCCGGCGTAAGTTTTGATCGGCTCCTCTTGGCCCTTATACGTACCGGCCGGTATGGTGAAGGGAAACCAATAGGAATACTGGCTGACTGCCTTCTTGATGACCTCGTCAGGGATGTCGATGAGATAAGCCACCCCCAAGGTGGTAGCCTCCACCACCCCAGCCTGACCAAGCGCTCCCATCATTATTGCGGCATCGATGAGCCTGTCCGCGAAAGCCCTGCCGGTGTCTCCCACACCTAAGTTCTCCGCCTTTATGTCTTTATCTGGGTCTATGCCGGCAAGGTTCAAGAGTTGTCTCGCTGTAACCTCTGTGCCGCTGGCTACGGCTCCTATGGATACCTTTTTGCCCTTTAGATCATAAACGGTCTTTATGCCGCTGTTGGGCGCCACCATAAGTTGGACGGGCTCGGGATAGAGGGGGACCATTCCCCTTATGTATTTCTGGGGGTTGCCCTCCCACTTGCCCAAGCCATTGTAGGCGCTGTAATAATTGTGATCCATGAAACCTGCCTCTGCCTCTCCATTGCCCATCAGTTGGATATTATGGACGGTTCCGCCAGTGGATTGAACATTGGCATTTATATCGGATATGTTCTCATTCCAAACCTTGACCATGGCAGCGCCTACAGGGTAATACATCCCTCCAGTCGTCCCCGTAGCGAGGTTGATAAATGTCACTGCCCAGGCGGAACCCGCCAAAAAAGCAGCTGATGCCAACGCGACGAGCCAAATCGATAATCCCTTCTTCATCTCCTCCACCCCTCCATTCATTGCGCTATTTTGGTTCAGTTAAAATACCTCACGTCTGCCGTTCCGTCAATGCCTTGGTGGCTCTATAATCTTTAGTGTGGAATTTGGCTTTGAAAATATAATGGTGGTAAGAACCAACCAAACCCATGAAGAAAGGAGGCTCTTA
>LGFQ01000011.1 GCA_001508935.1 Synergistales bacterium 54_24 | reverse complement strand
CCACCAAGGCCTTGGTGGAGGTTATTAGGTCTTCTCTTCCTGCACCGTTGCAGCGCAAACTTGGACGGCATCCCGCTCGTCGCGTTTTTCAGGCGTTGCGCATCGCGGTAAATGACGAGCTCGAGGCGTTGAAAACCATGTTGGAAAGCTCTTGCAGTGTGCTATATCCAAACGGAGTCATCATAGTAGTAAGTTACCATTCCTTGGAAGATCGCATTGTAAAGAGACATTTTTTAATGTTGCAGCACGAAAGCCTGGGCAAAGTCATTTTCAAAGGCCCGTTAACTCCCAGCGCTGAGGAAATAAAGAGGAATCGCAGAGCGAGGAGTGCGAAGCTCAGGGCATTTCAATTAGCTTCAGATCCTTAGTTAGAGGAGAGAAGAAAAATGGGAAGCTCTGTCAGTTCTGAGGAAAGAAGAACTCGCTGGGATCTGCGGAAGGTCAAATTAGGAGTAGCGGCATTGGTCTTTTTATACGCTGCGCTGCTCTTGGGCTTGGGGGGATTGCGACTCTATGCCATACACCTGGAGTTTCAGCTCGTCTCCTTAGAGAGGGAGATAGATCTCCTCTCGAGGGAGGACCTCAAACTGGCGAATGAATTGGTTTACCTAATGTCTCCCGATCGCATCCATCGCTACGCCTGCGAAAAGCTCAAGATGGCGCATGCGAACTCTCTCTATGTAGTCGTCGTGCCGAGCATCATGCAACCACTCCCGAAGGATGAAACCTCTATTCTCGCAAAGGGCGAAGGTAAAAGCGCCAGCGGTTTTACGGCAATGGCCAACGCCGAGGATTGAAGACCCCAGCGGAGGTATGAAGATGTGAGGGAGAGGCTGCCTTGGCTATTGATTGGCCTATTTTTTGTCCTCATTTGCTGGCGTATCGTGGACGTGCAACTCTTGCCAGACCCCAGAGTGGTGGCTCAGGCCGGCCAACAGTACTGGGCGCAGGTGGCGATAAGCACTGGACGTGGAGCCATCGAAGACCGAAATGGCTTTCCGCTGGCCCTTTCGTCTCCGTCGATTAGTCTTTTTATAGATCCTCTATATTGGAACCCGAGCAAGGCGAAGGAGCTTTCACCGCTTTTGACGCCAGAAGAAATAAGAGAGATCTCAAGGCCTTTGGAGGGGCGCTTCCGGTGGCTCGCCCGCAAATTGGAGCCAGAAAGGGCCGATAAAATTATGCGCCTTTCTCTTCCGGGTGTTTTTGCAATAAAAGAGATGAAACGTACATATTCAGGCGGCGAATTGGCAGCACATGTGATAGGTTTCGTGGACATTGATGATAGAGGGTTGGCCGGTATAGAATATGAATGGGATCGTGTACTTTATTCTCCGCCCCAGGCCAAGATCCTGTTGCGCAATGCTGCTGGCAATCTTTTGGACGTGCTGCCGTCCCATTTGATGTCGCATGGGAGGGGTAGCGTGCAGTTGACCATAGATGCCAGGATCCAATATATAGTTTCAAAGCATCTGGCCAGAGGGGCGGAGCGCCACAAAGCCCAATGGGGAACGGTCATATGTATGGATCCGCGTGATGGAGCTGTATTGGCTATGGCCAGTTGGCCCACTTTCGATCCAAATAATCGAAATGAATTGGCTTTCCCTGAACTGACCCGCAATAATGCCATCAACAGGGTGTATGAACCCGGCTCGACGTTCAAACCGGTTGTGATGAGCTTAGCCTTGGAGCAGGGACACGTGTCGCCGAAGAGGGGGTTTGACTGCCGAGGAGAGATCAAAGTGGCTGACGGCAAGATACGCGACATTCACAGGGGTGGGCATGGTAAAGTAACCCCGTTGGACATCATAGTGAAATCCTGCAACGTCGGCATGGCCCAGGTCGGCATTATACTTCCATCCAGAGAGACATATTCTTGTCTGAAAGAGTGGGGTTTTGGCATCCCTACTGGCATAGAACTTGGGGGGGAGGAAAGCGGATTGATCAACCCACCCGAAACGTGGCGGGGTGTGACGCCGGCCAACATAGCTATCGGCCAAGGAGTCGCCATAACGCCTTTACAGTTAGTGAGGGCTTTTTCTGCCATCGCAAACGGGGGACTGCTTTTGCGTCCTTATCTCGTAGAGCGTGCCTTCGACGCCAGGGGACGTTTGGTTCATGAGGGCAAGAGGGAAGTCCTCGCGCGCGTCTTGTCGCCGAGCACGGCGAGTTGGATGCAAGGAGCGCTCCGTAATGTGGCGCTCAAGGGAACAGGCGCGAGGGCGAACTCGTCCCTCGTCGAGGTGGCAGGTAAAACAGGCACCGCCCAGGTGGCCAAGGGCGGTTTATACGAGAAAGGACGGCACGTGGCGTCGTTTGCAGGTTTCTGGCCCTTCGAGGATCCGCGTTTCGTCATGATTGTAGTGATAGGAGATCCGAAAGAAGGAGGGTATCAAGGGGGCGAGGTGGCAGCCCCCATTTTTAGGGATATCGTCGATGAAATCGCTGCGAGCCGATTGGAGCAAATGTAACTGTGATAATAGACTAACGTGAGGCAAATGCGAAGTGGAGGATAGACTATGGAAGGCCATAACCATGTGATAAACGAAATGCATAATATATCAGCTGAGGGCGGCAAAGCGATGCTCTCGCTGCGCGAGCTATGCATGGAGCTCGACGAACGGAAGGTCACTTTTCGCCTTATAGGGAGTGACAGCGATGTATTCATAATCGACGCCTTCAGCGATAGTCGAAGGCCCATCAAGGGTGGGCTTTTTTGCTGCGTGAAGGGAGAGCATCTCGATGGGCACTTATACGCCAAAGACGCCATTTGCGCCGGAGCCGCCGCCATACTTTGCGAGAGAGAATTGCCGGATGTCGACGTACCCCAACTTGTAGTCTCTGATGTTAGGAAGGTTATGGGGCTCTGCGCTGCCATCATTCATGGTTATCCAGCAGAGAAACTCATGATGTTGGGAGTGACCGGTACCAATGGCAAGAGCACCACTACTATCTTGATAAAGAGCTTTTTGGAAAGTAGAGGTATCCGCTGTGGGCTTTTGGGGACGATCTTTTACAGCGACGGCGAAGACGAGCCGGCCGATCGCACCACGCCAGAAGGACCAGAAATTCAGCGTTGGCTCAGCAAGATGGTCAAAAAGGGATGCGAGGCGTGCGCCATGGAAGTATCTTCTCACGGGTTACAGCAGGGGAGACTGGAGGGTTGCCGTTTCGATGGAGCGGTCTTCACTAACCTGACGCCTGAGCACTTGGATTATCACAGAGACATGGAGAGCTACTTTAAAGCGAAATCGCTATTGTTCGAGATATACATGAAAGAGGATTGGCGCGGAGCATCTAACGCCGATGACCCCTATGGCAAAAGGTTGCTTTCTCGTTACCCGGATCGCCTCCTGCCCTATAGTCTAAAAGGCCCGATCGAAAGCGGAGTATGGGGGTTGATCAAGGAGGCGAGTTTTGATCGATTGACCATGGATATCTTTCTGCCGGGCGGCGAGTCGCTCATCGGAGTTCATATTCCCATGATAGGCCTCTATAACGCATATAATGTGCTGGCCGCTGTGACGATGGGATGGTCGTTGAGTATTCCTCTTTGTGACATGAAGAAAGTCTTAGAGAATGCCCCTCTCGTTCCTGGCAGGATGGAGCGATATGTTTTCCCAAATGGTCCTTGTTGCGTCATTGACTACGCTCATACTCCTGACGCGTTGGAGAACGTGTTAAAAGCCTTGAAAGAGGTCGGTCATGGCAGACTCATAGCAGTCTTCGGCGCTGGAGGTGAGCGATTTGCTGAAAATCGCCCGAAGATGGGAGAAGTGGCAGCTCGGTTAGCGGATTTTGTGATGGTAACTATGGATAATCCGAGGGGCGAAGATCCTAACTCGATAGCTGAACAAATTGTAACGGGCATTCGCGCCAGCGGGTACAATACTCCTTATGAAGTGATCTTGAACCGAGCGGAAGCTGTTTATGCGGCATTGGATATGGCGAACGAGGGGGACGTGGTCTTGCTCGCGGGCAAAGGTCCAGAGCAATATATTATAATCGGCAAGGAGCGCATTCCCTATAGCGATTTGGAGGCCGTTAAATCATGGGCACAGAAGAGGAATCTGAATTGGAATCCGGCCAAAGGCGCCCACATTTAGGTGAAATTGCCAAAGCGATATCGGCTCGTCTTTGGGGACCAGACATCGCTTTGCCCGCCTTTTGTGCGGATAGCCGCGAGATCTGCCCGGGCAATGGTTTTGTGGCCTTGCCTGGGAAGAAGAAAGACGGGCACGCCTTTATAGAAGAGGCCTTGGAGAAGGGGGCCAAAGCGGTCGTAGCGCGCTTGGAAGAGGCAGGGAAGCTCTCAGGCGATTATCCCAACGTGACCTTCCTCGGCGTTTCAGATACGTTGGAAGCGCTCGTAGGAATAGCGAAATTTTATCTGCGTTGGGCGAGGCCGAAAGAAATAATAGCCATTACTGGCAGCGTGGGAAAGACCACGACGAAAAAGATCTTGAGCCAAGCCTTGTCTGTGCAATTTAAGGTATGTGCATCGGAGAGGAGCTATAACACGCTCATAGGATGCTCATTGGCCATACTCTCCATGGAAACTGACGCGGATATCTTGGTCTTAGAAATGGGCACGAATGCACCCGGCGAGATAGCGAGGCTTGTAGAAGCCTTTCCGCCCACCCTCGGCATTATTACAGAAATTGCTCCGTCTCATCTTGAAGGGCTTGGAAGCCTCGAGGGCGTCCTGGAAGCCAAGCTGGAGCTGCTCAGATCCAGCAGGCTTTCACTCTTGTCTTATAATTTTGATAACATTACACTTCGTAATGCCTTGAAGACTGCAAGCAAGACCTTAAACCTCCTCCCCGTAGGATATGAACGCGGCTCTGTCTGGCGCATCCTGTCCTCTAAAGTTTTCATCGGTGACAGGGGTCCGCGTCTCAGCCTCCTCTTGGAACACGGAGGCAGAACGTTCATCCTGGAAAGTGCCCTGTGGGAGAGGCAATATGCCTATGCGCTTGCCTATGCCTTGGCAGTTTCTTATCACTGTGGTGTACCTGCTGAAGCCGCTATAGCTGCAATTGGGGATGTTTTGCCTGAAAAGGGCAGGGGATGCACCTGGATGGGCCCCCATGGAGCCTGGGTCATAGATGAGTCCTATAACGCAAACCCTGCCTCTATGATCGCTTCTATCGACAGTGCGTCACTCCTTCCCTGCGAAGGAAGACGATGGGCCCTTCTCGGAGGCATGAAGGAGCTTGGTGGAGAAAGCGATTTCTGGCATAGAAATATCGCCAAAAGGTTGCGCTCCTTCGGCAAGGCGCTTTTGTTAGGAGAAGAATGGAGAGGCGCCTTCGCAGACGAAGATGATCATCTCAGATTCATATCGAACATAGAAGAGGGACGTGCCATACTTGACGCCTCTTTGAAACCTGGCGATCTGCTTTTGGTAAAAGGATCAAGGGCATACGGCCTGGAAGAGGCGTTGAAAGGCTGGGAGGAGAGGAAATGTCGCTCTCTGGCGTGGCAGTCATAACTGCGATCTCCGGCCTCTTTCTCCAAGAGATATGGATAAGCTGTCTACGTCGCCTGCGAGTAGGCCAGGTGGCGAAGTGGTATGGTCCCCGAGGGCATACCGCAAAGGCCGGTACGCCTACCATGGGCGGAGTAGTTTTTCTGGCACTTTCTATTCTGGCCTTGTTGCTTTCGCCGAATAGGGACATTGCTGCAAAGGAGCTGTTCGGCGTCTGGGGGTTGCCGTGGTTGGCCGCTGCCGTGGGTCTGTTTGACGATCTGCTCAAATATATGCGCCGCTCAGGCGAGGGCTTCAGCAGCCTTCATAAGTTTTTATGGCAGATAGTGGCCGTGCTACCGTGGGTTATTTTTTTGTCGTTGAATCTGAATATATCTCTCTGGCCTGGTCTGCACCTGCAACCGCTGCTGGTGTGCCCCTTGTTGTTGTTTTTGACGGTGGGTTTTTTGAACGCCGTCAATGTGACGGATGGGCTTGACGGTCTGGCAGCAGGCAGTACTGCCATATCTTTTGCCGTCCTTCTGTTTTGCTTCCGTGCGCCGCATGCCATGCTCCCGGCTGTCGTCGGGCTTTGCGCCGCGGGATCGTTTTTGTGGCACAATGCCTATCCAGCACGGGTCTTTATGGGAGATGTTGGAGCTCATTTTTTAGGCGGCCTGCTCATGAGCGCCACGATCCAAAGCGGCCCGATCATTCTAATTGTGCCGTTGGGATGGCTCTTCGGAGTGGAGGCGCTCTCCGTAATCATTCAAATAATCTCGTTAAGGCTTTGGGGGCGGCGAGTCTTTCGTATGAGCCCTCTACACCATCACTTTGAGCTCTTAGGCTGGAGTGAGACGCATATCGTGGTGCGGTTTTGGATATTTCACGCCTTGGGAATGGCCTTATTGTTTATGTTGGCACACGCACTCTTCGGTCCCCTTCCCGAAGTGCAGGGGGTGACGCTATGAAGTGTCGTGAGCGCGTTACCGTAGTAGGTGGAGGAGTAAGCGGCACCGCTCTTGCCCTTTTGGCCAAAAAGATAGATCACCCCGTCTTCGTCTCGGAGAAAGACAAACTTTCTCCCGAGCGCAAGGGTTTGCTCACAAAGGCTGGAATACCGTGGGAAGAGGGGCATTCAGAGCGCGCGCTCCAAGCCGACCTTATACTTTTAAGCTCTGGTATCCCTCCCTATGCTCCGCTCGTGTTAGCAGCCCAGAGACAGGGCATACCTATTATAGGAGAGATGGATTTCGTAGCGCCTCATTTGAGGGGCAGGACGATCGGTGTGACTGGGAGCAATGGAAAGAGCACGACGACAGCGCTCCTTGGACATCTCTTGGCCGCATGCGATCTAAAAGTCGCTGTGGCTGGGAACATAGGCAATCCTCTGGCCGATTTCGCCTTTAACCCTTACGACTATATAGTCATCGAACTCTCAAGCTTTCAGCTGCACTGGTCCAGGGCATTTCACGCTGATCTCGCTATAGTGACCAACTTGAAGCCCGACCATCTTAATTGGCATGGCAGTGCAGTTTCTTATTTTTGTGCTAAAGGCCACCTTGTCGAGCTCAAAAAACCCTCGGCCTGGCTGATCTCGCAGGCTGAGGCGCTGAAATTTCTTCCGCCTTGCGATTTAAAGCGCGCAATATTTACTGTGCGCTCTGAAAGAGAGGAGATGGATCTCCCCAATCGCATCATTCTGGGAGAAGACGCAGCTCTCTTAGAAAGGGAGGGAAAGAAGGCAGAATTGTTCGCTTTTCGCGATCTCGCCATCCTTGGGCGCCATAACGTGGAAAATGCTGCCATGGCTATGACCGCCGTCGCGTTGTTGGGCGAAGATCTCTCGCGAGCAAGGGGAGCACTTGCCTCGTTTAAGGGATTGCCGCACAGGTGCGAAGAGGTTACCTGCAAGAGGGGCGTGCTCTTCGTGAACGATTCAAAGGGCACCAATGTCGCTGCCGCTGTGACCGCGTTGCGATCTCTCAGCGGAAAGAAGGTCGTGATCCTTGGAGGGCGCGGCAAGGGAGAAAGCTACGAATTGCTCGCCAAGGCAGTGGCTGAAGAGGCGAAAGCGGCGGTGCTTCTGGGAGAAGAGAGAGAAGAGATAGCTAAAGCGCTGAAAAGTGCCGGTTTTACGGCCCTTTGCTTTGCTTCCGATATGGGAGAGGCGGTCAAATACGCCTATAACATCGCCAGACCAGGCGATGTGGTGCTCTTGTCGCCAGCTTGTACAAGCTGGGATATGTACGACAATTTTGAGGAAAGGGGCAATCATTTTAAGCAGTTGGTGAGCGAGTTGACTTGAAGGCTCAGGGAGGCCAGGCGATGCAAGAAGTGAGGCCAAGGGATGGCCTAAAAACGGATCCGCTTTTGTTTCTGATCCCGCTCATCTTGAGCGTAATAGGGGTAGTGATGATTACATCTGCTACCAGCTATTCATCTCTTGAGCGTTACGGATCTCCATGGGTCTTGGGCTTAAAGCAGCTCAAGTGGCTCTCGGTGTCCTTGGCGGCTATGGTGATGGTCTATTCAGTCCCGCTGCACATGTGGAGAAAGATAGCTCCCGTCTTGTGGTTGTTGGCATTAGCAGCCACGTGGGCTACATTGTTCCCCGGAATCGGCAGGAGCGTCGGAGG
This sequence comes from Synergistales bacterium 54_24, assembly GCA_001508935.1. GTDB lineage: Bacteria > Synergistota > Synergistia > Synergistales > Thermosynergistaceae > Thermosynergistes. The sequence goes on along the minus strand of LGFQ01000011.1, from coordinate 21,036 downwards.
GGCAAGGCGTTGGCTCAGCATAGGAGGTTTTTCGTTCCAGCCCATTGAAGCCCTTGCTCCAGTCTTTTCTATATACTTGGCTTTTATCATGAGCGAAAAGTCTTCGGAGGGCAGGGCCTTTTTAAGATGCTTAACAGTGGCGGCTTTTTCTGCACTTCCACTTTTCTTCCAGCCTAACGCCGGCGGAGTGTTGTTGATATTCACCCTGGCAATGGGCATATACGTAATTAATCACGGTTGGCGTTATCCTATCTTGGCAGGCGGCATAATGGTGGCAGCCTTTTTGTGGCTGACGATAGCCGAGGAGTACAGGAGGCGGAGGTGGGTTGCATTTCTCGACCCGTGGAGCGACCCGCTGGATAAGGGCTTCCAAATAATACAGGGACTTATCGCGTTTGCCAACGGCGGCTTCTGGGGCGTCGGCTTAGGACGAGGCCTTCAAAAGCTACAATACCTTCCAGCGATGCACACGGATTACATCTTGGCCATTGTAGGGGAAGAAGCCGGCCTCATTGGCACGATGTCGCTCATTTTGGTTTATGCGCTATTCTCTTGGAGGAGTTATTCTCTGTGGACGGCGTTGGGTGATCCATCTATGAAATCGCTATTATGGGGGCTCGTCCTTTCCATGTTATTGCCTCTTTTCATCAACTTAGCTGGTGTGCTCAAAATGGCCCCGCTTTCTGGGATGCCGCTTCCCTTTTTGAGCTATGGTGGCAGCTCGTTGCTTTTTATGTGGATGAGAGTGGGCATCATGTTGAAGATATCCTCTCAATGCAAAAGAGCGGGTGGTCGACTTTTATGATTAACTTGTTGATCGTGGCGGGAGGAACGGGAGGGCATATATGGCCATCTATAGCCTTCGGCCAGTGGGCTGAGCGCAATGCTGGTGCGAGGGTTACCTTCGTCTGCGGCAATAGGCCGATTGAGCGCGAGATTTATTCATGGGCCGGAGTGAATCCGATAATCCTGCCGCTCTCTGGATCGCCGCTTGGCAAGATGAAAGCGTTCGTTTCGAGGAGTGCAGATGCTGTGCTCTCTGCGATAAAGGCTTGGGAAATAATAAAAGACACCGATGCAGACCTGTGTTTGCTCTTCGGCGGTTATATTTCAGCGCCTTTCATTCTGGCCAGTCGGGTCAAGGGAGTTAAAGCGGTCGCACACGAGCAGAACGCCATCGCTGGCAGGGTAACGCGCTTGGCGTGGCGAACGGGCATTCCTGTTTTATCCGGTTGGAATCGCTGCAAGCCTTTCCCTCCTGGAACCTTTACGAGTGTGGGGATACCAGTCAGAAAGATAGAAAAGCTTGAAGCTGCAAAGGGATGGAAGAGGTTGGGCTTGTCAGGGTCACCCTTCAACCCTCCGAGGGTTTTGGTGATGGGGGGTTCCCTCGGAAGCGCTTCGTTGAAAGAAACCGCTATCGAGCTTTCCAGACGTCCGGAATTTGCCTCTTGGGGCTTTATTATCGTCGGATTTCCATCTACCCATGAAATGTTGCCCCAAAACGTGATATCCTTACCTCGTGTATGGGATATATCGGCACTTTTCAGCTTGGCCTCTATAGCTATCGTTCGAGGCGGTGCCTCCACGCTCGCTGAGCTATTGGCTTATAAACTGCCGGCGATCGTTGTGCCGTGGAAAGAGGCCGTCGGGAACCATCAGCTTGAAAACGGGCGCTGTTTTATAGAGCTCGGCGGCGGAAAAATATGGACGGAATGTGAACCAATTGACAGCCTTGCTGCCATGTTGCGGGAACTTGCAGAGATAACGGCACCAGAGGTCAGGCGCTATGACATTTCTGAAACTGTTTGTAGCAAAATGTGGGAACGACTAATGTCTTTCTTTTCGTCGAAGGGGGAGGGTCTTGTTGTTTGAGTCTCTGGACGTGGAGACATTGAAGAAAATAAAATCTGCGCACCTTTTGGGCGTAGGCGGAGCTGGCATGAGTGGCCTTGCCTTGCTTCTGGAAGAAATGGGGCTTCGCGTATCGGGCTGCGATGCCACCATAACGTGTTACACCCAAAAACTCAAAGAAAAAGGAATTGAAGTTGCGTTAGGGCACGATGTAAAGCATCTGGATCTGTATTCGCCCGATATTGTCATTTACAGCAGTGCTATACCCGAAGGAAATGGTGAAATAAGCCAAGCTATCATCAAGGGAATACCGGTGATGAAACGGGCTGAGATCTTGAGTCTGATCTTTAATTGCAAACGTGGGATCGGAATAGCCGGAACTCACGGCAAGACTACCACTACCTCCATGATATCTATGATACTCGAAGTAGCGGGGTTCGAGCCTACGATGGCAATAGGCGGTGAGGTTACAGATATAGGCGGTAACGCGAAGTTGGGGAAAGGGGATTACATGGTCTGTGAGCTTGACGAGAGCGATAGGGCATTTGAACTGTTCCGTCCCGCTATGACCGTGATAACTAACATCGACTGGGACCATGTAAATATGTATCCATCCCTCCTGGAAGTCATCCACGTCTTTAAACGCTTTGTAAATTGCCGTAAAGATGGTGCCCCACTGGTCCTCTGCGGGGAAGATAAGGGGACACAACTGCTGATGGAGCATATCGACAGATCCAAGGGTAAGATTATCACATACGGTTTTGGCGGTGATTGGGATTGGGGAGCGAAAGAGTTGCGCCCCAAATTTGGCGGCGGCATAAGTTGTACAGTTATGCACAACGGCGCGGATGTTGGCATGCTCGATTTGGCTGTCTCGGGCGAACACAACGTCTTGAACGCCCTTGCGGCCTGTGCCGTGAGCCACGAGCTCGGCATTCCCTTCGAGGTGTGTCGGTCTGTCCTTGAGTGTTTTAGGGGCGCGAAGAGGCGGCTACAGCATCTTGAGAGTTACAGTGGGATCGATTTCCTCGATGACTACGGTCACCATCCCAGAGAGATAGAGGCTACGTTACGGGCCTTGAAGAGCATATTCCCTGGACGTCGAATCATCGTCATATTTCAACCGCACCGTTATACGAGAACGGCTGCGATGTATAGGGAATTCGCCAGGGCCTTGGCTGAGGTGGATTTTCTCCTTCTCATGCCCGTATATCCTGCTGACGAACGGCAGATAGACGGCGTTTCGTCGGAACTCATAGCGCGCGAGCTGAGGGACAATCTCAACTTTCGCAATCTCTTGACCTGCTATGGCGATGTGAGCGAAGAAGATGCTATAGGGACTATTGGAGAACTTCTGGAAGCTGGCGATCTGCTCTTAACGCTTGGAGCAGGAGATGTCGATCTTTTCGGCGAAAGGGTTTTGGAAGCCGTGAAGGCAAAGGCTCGCCTTGGTACGCCAACAGCTGTGGGCACTAAAGTCTAAAGGTCTCGGCAGTGAATGTCGGCTCGTGGAGCCCTTTTACTTGCGGCCGTACTTTTAGGGTCATTCTTTCGCATAGAGGAAACGTGCGGATATCTGCGTTTGAAAGGTGTAGCAATTGTACCCCCTCATCGCGGCATGGAAGAGATGCTGAGTCAAGAGCTAAAGGGAATGGAAGAGTACGTATGGCCCTTTGCTCTTTTCGATATGCCTCGGTTTGTGACAAAGGTTGCTTCCGTTTATCCTGTGGAGGCAAGTTGGGGAGTCAGCGGATGGGGCAAAATTGAAGTGCGCGTAAGATCGTTAGAACCGTTTTGCGCAGTGGTATGGCAGGATCAACGGTGGCTTGTGGCTAAAAATGGAAAGGTGTGGCGGTTTGACTTGCCGGAGTGGGGAGAAGTCGAAAAATCTCAAAAAGAGGTGCTCCCTTTGATCTACTGGGGAAACGACATGCCACCCTTGATCCTTAAAGAAGGCAAAGGCGACATTTATACCCTGGCATTTTCGGTCGATAGGCTAACGCGATGGCTCTCGGCGATTGAAGAGGCCGAACAGATAGGTGAGCTCGCTTCGCTAAAATTCTACCGCGCAGGGGGCGATGTATTCGTCGAGGTTAGAGTGAGCCTGAGAGGGAGGAATGTTATTGTGCGCATGAGAGATGAGCCAGAGTCGTGGGGGGGCATATCTAAGGCAGCGTTGCAGCTTCTTTCGGAAAATGCGAAGGGGAACTTATTGCTCGATGCTTCGTACAAAGATAAGATAATTTTGAAAGAAATTGCCATCCCGTGACCTATTGTAAATAGGGCACAGGAAAGGGGCGTATGAATATGTATGAATATGAAGATGTAGAAATTATAGCAGGCCTCGACCTGGGCACCTCAAAGATAGCCGTTGTGGTGGCCGAAAGGGGAACCCGCAGCGGTGACGCCCAGATAATCGGAGTCGGATGTGCCCCTTCCAGGGGCATACGCAAGGGAGTGATCGTGAATTTAGAGCAGGCGGCAGAATCGGTTCGTCACGCTGTTGCAGATGCAGAGGCTATGATAGGCTTGAGCTTGCGCGGTTTTACAGTGACTACCAGCGGATCCGAGGTTTCGAGTATTCGCTCGAAAGGGATGATATCGCTTGGACGAGCACCGCGTCAGGTTACCGAGCATGACTTAGAAAGGGTCATAGAGGCTGCCCTTTCTGACGTTGTGGTGCCGAGCAACCATTGTAGCATCCATGTTGTACCCGTCGGATTTGCCATAGATGGCCAAAAAGGAATAGATGATCCCTTGGGCATGACCGGCATTCGTCTGGAAGCCGAGGTCCAGTCTGTAGTGGTACCGATGGCTGTGGTTCAAAATGTGATAAATTGCGTGGAGATGGCAGGTTACGCCGTGACGGGATTGGTATTGAAACCATTAGCAAGCGCTCTTGGGGTTCTGTCCATTGAAGAGGCCATCGCTGGGACCGCTGTAGTTGATGCAGGAGGGGGCACTACGAGCATTTCCGTATATAGCGAAGGTAGCCCCCGAAAGTTGGGCGTGATACCTGTGGGCGGAGATCACATTACTAATGATATCGCCTGCACTCTCAAAATACCGATAAGCAGGGCTGAAGAGATAAAAAAGGCCGTTTCTCTGGTGGAAGAGGGCGGGGTGCTCGAAGACGAGCTCGAATTTGAAGTGAGAGGGAAGAGTTACTCTTGTACTGTAGGGGAAGTGCTTGAAGTTATAGCGTGCCGCATGGAGGAGTTGTTCGGGACGCTTATCAGGAGGGAATTAGAGGAGTGCGATGTTTCCCTCTTGCCCGGTGGGATTGTATTAACCGGGGGCGTCTCTTTGATGCCCGGCTTAGATGAATACGTGGCAGAATTGCTGGATTGCCCGGTGCGCGTCGCACCACCTCTCGATGAGCAACGCATGCCACCGGGGAAGAACGATTCTTCCTTTGCCTCTGCTGCCGGCATCGTTCGTTATGTCTTGGAAAAGGAACGGAACCCATTTCGATATCTGAGCCCTTCGCTGGAGTTTGCAGTAGATCGGAGCATCCAGAAGAGCAGGAAGAGCTTGTCCAGAAGCAGGGAAGCAGTCTATTCCGTTCAGAAAGCTTGGGGTTCTATCAAAAAATCGCTAAAGGAGCTCTTTTAGGGCGTTTGAGGAGGGGTCTTCGATGGACCTGTTTGAGATCGAAGGTGCAAAACAAGTTTTCAGGGAAAAGATTAAGGTGATCGGCGTAGGCGGGGGGGGTTGCAACGCCCTCAACCACATCATCGCAAGCAACGTACAGGGCGTCGAATTCATTGCCGCCAATACGGACGTAGCCCATTTGGATCAGAATCTCGCAGAGAAAAAGCTTGTACTGGGCAGGGAATTGACGCGCGGTCATGGCGCGGGGGCCAACCCCGAGATCGGGATGAAGGCGGCGAAAGAATCCATAGATGACATCAAGGAGTGCCTAAAGGAAGCCGACATGGTATTCCTCGCCGTCGGCATGGGAGGGGGTACGGGCACGGGCGCCACTCCCATAATAGCTGAGGTGGCAAAAGAGATGGGTGCTTTGGTGGTGGCTGTCGCCACTAAGCCGTTCTTTTTTGAAGGGCGCACTCGCATGTCTCAGGCTTTGATGGGAATAGAAAATCTAAAGAGCAAGGTGGATGCCCTCATCGTGATTCCTAACGACAAGCTCTTTGAAATAGCCGACATCAAGATGCCATTACAAGATGCCTTCAAACTGGTCGATGAGGTACTGCGCCAGGCTGTTCAAGGGGTGACGGATCTCATCCTGCGCCCAGGGTTGGTCAACGTAGATTTTGCTGATGTCAAAGCGGTTATGAGCAATGCTGGTGCTGCAATAATGGGCATTGGCGAAGGACGGGGAGAGACGCGAGCCACCACCGCTGCCATGGCGGCTATTAACAGTCCTCTGATGGAAGTGCCGATGAGAGGAGCAAAAGGGTTGTTGTTCAATATAACGGGCGGGCCCACCGTGAGCATACATGAGATAAAGGAGGCTGCCCAGGTGATCACCGAAGCGGTTGACGAAGATGCCACGATTATATGGGGGCATGTGCTCTCTTCTGATTCCGACGATAAACTGCAGATCACCGTCATAGCCACGGGATTTTCGGCAGCGGAGGTCACCTCTTCGAGAGGCACAAAGCGCCGCAGCCGCCTCGCACTGGAAGAAACCGACGTCAAGGCAACGCCTGAGGAGGATCTATTTCGCTTGAGCGGCGCTCCTCTCAATCATCTCGACATCCCCTCGGTCATACGGCGCAAACGCTCTAAAGACAGAGCTGGGGGATCCGCTTGAGTGATTCGCCTTGACCTTGTAACGGCAGAAAGGCGCAGCCAGTTTTTTACCTGGGAGCCATTTCGCAAAGAAGAGACTGCGCTCGTTGATCTTCCGGTCGGCGGGAGTCTCCCATGGGCGTTGCTCTATCCCTCCTCGTACAAAGTGGGCATGTCCAATCTGGGACTTCATTATATCTTCTTCGGACTTAAACAGAATGGCATAGGTGCCGAGCGAGTTTTCCTCAGTCCTTCATCGCTATCTGTCGATGGCGAAAGACATCTCCGCGACTTCGCTGTAATAACTGCGAGCGTCGCCTATGAAGTCGATGTCGTAGCCTTGATGAGGCTCCTCAGCAGAGAAAAAATCCCGCTGTCTTGGGATGAAAGGGCAAAAGTGGGTGGTCCTATTGTAGGAATAGGAGGGGCGCTTACCTATATAAACCCGCTCATCTTTTCCGGTTTGGCTGACTTTGTGGTCCTTGGGGATGGGGAGGTGGCATTGCGAGCGGTTGTGAAAGCAGTGCGCGAGGCGATGTCCTGTGGCCGTAGGGATAAGCTCTGGGCTGATCTTTCGGAACATCCGTCCATTTACGTTCCAGCTGTCCACAATGTCCTCATCGAGAAGGGAGAAGAATTGGGCAAGGTGCGCGGTTATTGTTCGAACTTGGGAGATCTCTTAGGGCATAGCCTTTGGCTCACGTCGCACGCCACCTTCGGAAGGACTCTGTTGGTTGAACTTCAGAGAGGGTGTGCGAGGCGATGTCCATATTGTACGATTCCAGCCTGCTTCGGGAGAGATAGAAAACAACCCATCGAAGTCGTCAAGGGAAAAATTGAGACGCTGCAGCACCGCTTTTCCTTTGATCAGGTTGGCTTGGTTACTCCCGAGGCGAGCGATTATCCTCATCTCGACAGCTTGCTGGACTTTCTTGAAGAATTAAACTGCGGCGTATCCTTTGCCTCTCTGAGGTTGGACACCTTGACCCCTAAAATGGTGCGAGCGCTTGTCGCGGGTGGAAGGCGCGGCTTGACCGTGGCACCGGAGTGCGGCAGTGATGCCCTGCGATACTCGTTGGGAAAGCCTTTCTCAAATGAGACAGTAATAAAGACCCTACGCATGGCTGCGGATGAAGGTGTGCGCTCCGCGAAGTTATACTTCATGGTGGGTCTTCCTGGTGAAAGAGATGAAGACGTTTTGCAGATAGCTGACCTGGCGCGATCGATACGCGATTCTGCTCGCCTGAAAGTCGTACTCGCTGTCAACATCTTCGTGCCTAAGCCGCATACGCCGTGGTCTAAAGCCCCTTTTTGGGGACAAAGAGAAGGCAGGCGGCGCCTTGTACTCCTCAAAAAAGCCCTGCGGGGAGATAGCAGAGGCATAGGGGTCAGGGAGGGAGGAGTAAAAGAGGCAGCTGTCGAATATCGGCTGACCTGGGCGAGGCTTCAAGACGGCATTAGCCTGACTGCAAAAGGGCAGCCTTTCGATGGCTTCCTGGATACAAAAGAAACGACGAGGGAGCTATCCGCGCTGGGGCTCTCTTGGAAACTTTAAAAGCGGCTTGATAAAAGCCATGACATGTTTTAGGAGGGATCACAAATGAAAAGAAGAGACAAACGTTATAGAGAACAGCGCTTGATGTTCGCCTTTGGGCAGATTATGCTGCCCCTCGTCGGCATAGTCGCAGTAGCCATTTTGATCTTGGGCATAAAGATGTTCTTCCTGCCGCCCAAGAGCGGAGACACGTCGAGGCCGGTGGTCAAACAAGAGGAGCCCATATCCGCCTCCGTGCCTAAGCAGAATAACGTTCCTTCATCGCCCACTGCGAAGGAAGCGTCGAAGGGGAAAGTTGTGATGGCGGTGCCAGTCGGCAAGGCTCCCACTGCGGAGCAAAGCGCAAATTCCCCCCAAGCTGAATCGCCTTCTACGCCGTCAAACGTCGCCACGAGTAAGACAACATCCACTGCTGCGCCACCTACCACCTCCGTGGCTAAGGAGACGAAATGGTGCGTGCAAGTCGGCTCCTTTACGGAAAGGGCACGAGCAGAGAACGTGATGCGGTCTTTGAAGGAAAAAGGGTACAGCGGGTTGATCGCACAAGCTGAAGTCTCTGGCAAGACATACTTCAGGGTAAGAGTGCCGGCGGGCAACTCCAGAGAAGAAGCCAACGCCTTGGAGAACAAACTCAAGGGCGACGGATTCCCCACTTTGGTAACCCCGATGAACTGAAAGCTAACGGCTATGGTAGGCATTATCCAGACGCTCTTTCGTCGAGCAGAAGCTATAGAACGAGTATCCGACCTCTTGTCCTTTCCCTGGGATACGGCTGTTGCCCATATGTCCCTGAAAGACGCCGTTGGCCGGCGTTTGTTCGATAGCGTTCGCGCCCCTCATCCTTATCCGCCCTTTTCCAGAAGCCTGCGCGATGGGTTTGCGGTGCGCAGCGAAGATATAGCGGGCGCATCTTCGTCCTCTCCGGCCTTCCTTAGGCTCGCGGGCGAAATTTCAATGGGCAATATGGCATCGAAACCCTTAAGTCCTGGTGAAGCCTTTTCAATACCCACCGGCGGCGCACTGCCCTTAGGGGCAGATGCAGTCGTGATGATGGAAGACTCCATCGTCAGCGGCCCTTTTGTGGAGATTGGCAGAGCCGTACAGCGCGGAGACAACGTTATTCAAGCTGGAGAAGATGTGAAATGCGGAGAGGTGCTGGTAGAACGGGGGGAAATTGTAGACTTCCGTACCGTCGGCCTCCTTGCCTCTTTTGGTATCGTTGACGTGCCATTGATCGATCTAAACATAGGGATATTGAGCACCGGAGACGAGATCCTTGAAGCGTCGGTTGCAGAGCTGCCACCTGGGCGGGTGCGCGATGCCAACAGCTGGACGCTCTTTGCTCTGCTCAAACTCAAAGGTTTCGTTGCGCATTTTTTGGGCATTGTCGAGGATAATCTCGAAGCCCTTAAGAGCGCAATCGAGAAGGCTCAGAAAGAGTGCGATGTGATCCTGATAAGCGGCGGCTCGTCCGTCAACGCCAGAGACTACTGTTCTACCATCCTTGAAGGAATGCCCTCGCCTGGCCTTATGGTAAGGGGGCTCAATATAAGGCCGGGGAAGCCAACCCTTATAGCCGGGTCGGTTGGGGATAAAAATCGCTTGGTCATCGGCCTCCCTGGGCATCCCCTTTCGTGCGCTATCGTAGCTCGCACAATTTTGTTGCCGCTACTACAGCGCCTCGTAGGTATTGGCTCGGAAGACGTGGTGCTTAAGATGCCGTGCGGAGAAGATGTGCACGGACAGGCCGGAGTGGAGGAGTTCGTGCCCGCAAGGGTACACGACGGCATGGCTGTGCCTATGATGGCGAAATCAGGCTATGTCGGTGCCATGCGCCGTACCGATGGTCTTATAGTTTTGCCACCGGATCGTGAGACGGCGCGAAGGGGCGAGGAGGTAGACTTTATTCTATGGTGAAGGCAAAGAACGAACATCTTTCGATAGCTGAGGCATGGGAACTGCTCTATAGGACGTTCAATGGGAGGATTGAAGGGTCGTCGGTAGAAGTCTCTCCTGATGATGGGCTTTGGCATGTATTGGCCGACGATGTACAAGCCGAGCGCAACGTCCCCCATTACCCGGTCTCTGCAGTTGATGGTTACGCCCTCAAGTCCGATGCCACGAGCAACGCATCCCCTGCCACGCCGGTTATCCTCAAACCCCACGAGTACTCGTGGGTCAACACCGGCGGCGCGCTGCCTTTAGGTACAGACGCGGTAGCGATGATAGAAGATACCTCCCTCAAGGGGGATGGCGATCTTTACGTCTATCGCGCCCTTACATTGGGATCGAACGTTCGTTCCGTGGGCGAGGATGTGGCTAAAGGCGATGTGATAGCTTACGAAAAAGACCAGGTAATGCCATCTTTGTGCGCGCTTTTCGTGGCCTGCGGTGTCAGGCGTATAAAGGTAAGAAGGCGACCGAAGAGCATATATATCCCAACCGGGGACGAGATCGTGTCACCAGAAGATCTCACGCCAAGTCAAGAGTTGCCCCCGGGCAAAGTGGTCGATAGCAACTCTGCCCTATTGCGTGGCCTCTTCGATGGGTGGGGTATGTCACTCGATATCCACTCGCTTTTGCCCGACGATAAGGAAATCATAAGGGAGGCCATAAGAAACGCCGCGGGACAGTATGACTTAGTCCTTGTGGGAGCGGGGTCTGCCAAAGGGGAGAAGGATTACACCGCTCCAGCCATAGCTGAAGAGGGAAAGTTATTGCTTCATTGGTTGCGCATGAGGCCTGGCCGTCCTGTGATCGTAGGTGAGGTCAACGGCAAACCTGTAGTGGGCCTTCCCGGCTTTTCCATGTCGACGATGGCGGTGGCATGGACCATAGTATATCCAATCCTGTGTCTGCTTTCTGGAATGGACATCCCGAGGGAGGAAATTTTAAGACGCGCCATAGGTGCCGGGGAAGTGGTCAATGTGGGCCTGCTTTTGCCACACTCATCGCCTCAAGGGGTGGAGGAATGGCTCAGGCTGAAGGGCGTTCAAATCGGCGAGGCGCGCTATGTCTGGCCGCTCAAGTCCGGCGCGAGCTCCATTTCCTCGATGGCCGAGGCAGATGCTTTTGCGCTGTTGCCGGCCGAAGCGACCGAGTATCTGAAGGGTGAGCCGATATCGGCCTATTTCGTGCTTCCCGTGCCTTGGGAAAAGCGAGCCTTATTCCAAGGGTCGGATGATCCGGCTTTCAGGCGTCTCGTGCGGTACGTTCGTCATGAAGGGGCTGACTTGGCAATCAGAAACGTCGGAAGCCTCGGCGGCATTGCAGCCCTGTCGAGGGGCGAAGCTCACGTAGCCGCTTGCCATCTTTTAGATCCAGCTACCGGACGTTATAATGACAGCTATATTGATGCACTAAAGCCGCATGATCAGAAGTGGATCAGGAAAGTCATATTTTTGCGATCGCAAGGGTTTATCTTAAAGGAAGGAAATCCTAAAGGTATAAAAGGCGTAAAAGACCTTGCCAGAAAAGATGTCCGCATTATAAACCGCCAGGCTGGAGCCGGAACGAGGGTGTTGCTGGACTATTTACTGCAAGAGTCCGGCATTTCGCCGTCGCAGGTTCAGGGGTATAATGTTCAGACAAACACCCACATAGACGCCGCAGCGAGGGTGGAGTGGGGACTTGCGGATGTCGCAGTCGGTGTCAAAGCGGTTGCCGATGTCTTGGGACTCGATTTCATTCCGATAACTTGGGAGCCCTACGAACTCGTCATCCCCGAGGAACACGTTGGGCATCCAGGAGTACAAGCCCTCCTGAGCGCCATAGAAAACCCCCTGTGGCGGAAGGAAGTGGAGGAGCTGGGAGGATATAGATGGCCAGAATAGTAGACCGGTATGGCAGGCACCTCACTTACGTGCGAATATCGGTGACGGACAGGTGTAACTTTCGCTGCCGTTACTGCATGCCACCATCCGGCGTCAGTTGGGTTCCCCACGAGGCGATATTGTCTTATGAGGAAATCTTAGGCCTCTGTGGCGTGCTCGGGGAGTTGGGAGTCGAGAAGGTCCGCTTCACCGGCGGAGAACCGTTAGTCAGGAAGGGCTTTGTAGATTTTTTATATAGATTGAAGGAAAAGCATCCCCAACTCCAAGTGGCCGTCACGACGAACGGTTCTCTCTTGAAGAAATGGGCTCCCAGACTGGCGGATTTAAACTTGACGGCCTTGAACATCTCTTTGGATACCATATCTAAAGATAAATTTTCCTACATCACTAGGGGTGGGAATCTGGAAGAGGTTATATCCGGGATAGACGCCTTCAGGTCGCACTCCGATGCCACTATAAAGATCAACGCTGTCCTGATCAAAGATTTTAACGACGGCGAGGGAGAGATCTCTGCACTCATAGCGTTCGCGAGGAGTCGAAGGGCCATTCCTCGATTTATCGAGTTCATGCCGCTCGATGACGATGTATGGAGCCGCGATCGTTTTATAAGCGCCGATAACATGATCGAGGTTTTGCGCGCTATGGGCTATACGCACTTTTCAGACGAGGAAGGGCAAAATTCTGGTCCGGCCACGTACCTGCAAAATCCTCTTACGGGTCAACGAGTCGGCATCATAGCCGCTGTCTCTCACCACTTTTGCGACCGCTGCAACAGGTTGCGCGTAACTGCAATGGGCGAGATGCGCTCTTGCCTGTTCGCCGATAGCGGCGTAAACCTGAAGGAGCCGCTTTCCTCCGGCGATCTCGAAGAAGTGTGCAAGAGGATAATGGAGTGCGTCGCAGCTAAACCGCAGTCTTGGATGGGGCTTAAATCTTCTTCACGGCACATGTCGCAGATCGGAGGATGAGTCAGATGTCAGGCCAGGGTCACCTGGATTCAGAAGGGCATCCCTTAATGGTGGACGTCGGCAAAAAGGAAGAAAGCTTCAGAACGGCAGAGGCCGAAGGGTGGGTGTGTCTTCCGCCTTCGATATACGAGGCCATAGGCTGTGGGCATGTTAAAAAAGGAGACGTCTTAAAGATAGCCGAACTCGCCGGCATCATGGCGTGCAAGCGCACTCCGGACCTCATTCCGCTATGTCACAACATCCGCCTCGACAGCGCCTCCGTCCGCTGTGTCTTAGAGGGCGAGCGCAAGGCGGTTTATATCCGTTGCTCGGTGTCGGCGAGAGAAGTCACCGGCGTGGAGATGGAAGCGCTTTTAGGCGTGGCTGTGGCGGCCTTGACGGTCTACGACATGTGCAAAGGCATAGATAAAGGGATGCGCATAGACGGCATAAGATTGCTCCGTAAAAGCGGCGGCAAAAGCGGCGACTATTGTGCGGAGGATATAATCTGATGCGCCTGCTTCGGCTCTTCCACGGTGACAATTGTCAAGATGCATTTGTATGCTATCTTCACAGAGGCAAAGAAGGAGAAACGCTGGTCGACGGCAAGGGCAAGGCTATCTATGCCGGGCTTCCTACCCATTCTTTGCCGAAGGATGAAGCCTTGTTCATGATCGTATCGCGTGGCGATGGTGCAGATGTCGGACATTACCTTTCTTTCGGAGATGGAGCGCCGCTCTTATTGGTCACGCAGGTCGAGGAAAAGGAAGAAGGAACTTTCACGGCACTCGAGGTGGTCATGGATGGCTTTGTGGCTCTCTCAAGCCCCTGCCACTGGTGGTTTCCTATAACGGCGGGAGTTTTAACCGTAAGCGATAAAGGCAGCCGCGGTGAACGGATCGATACAGCAGGTCCGGCGCTGGCCAAGCTGCTTCCAAGAATAGGAGCAAGGGCAATAGAACGCGCGATAGTTCCTGACGAGATAGAAGAGATCACCAGCGTGCTCAGAGAATGGAGCAGTGGGTCAAAGGTGGATCTGATCCTGGTAACTGGCGGAACAGGCCTATCCCCTCGTGACGTTACGCCGGAGGCTTTGATGAGCGTTGGCGACAGAGTCGTGCCTGGCCTTGGCGAATACATGCGCTGGGCTACATCGCTTTCCGCTCCGAGGTCGATCTTGAGTCGCGGCATTGCCGTTACTAAGGATAAAAGCCTCATTATGGCGCTCCCCGGGAGCGAAAAAGGTGCCACGGAGTGTTTCAAAGTTTTGATGCCCGTCCTTCGCCATGCCGTGGAAATACTTTCCGGAAGGGGAGGAGAGTGTGCCCACGGCCATCGCTGAAGAGAGGTTTATATTGGCATGGCGGAGAAGGATACGATGAGCGATATAAAATGCTGCGTGATCATTACCGGAATGTCGGGCAGTGGCAAGAGCACAGCCCTGCGCATATTGGAAGACATGGGTTTTTTCCCCATCGACAATATCCCGCCCGCTGCCATTCCTCAAGTCCTTGATCTGCTTCGCTCTCATGACTCAGCCACCCTTCACGGCGTGGTTGCGGTGACAGATGCCCGCGGAGGGGCGCTTCTTGAGGGCTTCGAAGATGTTGTGACCCGGCTTCGCTCATACATTCCGATGATTAAGGTTATATTCCTCGACGCCTCTGACGATTCGCTGGTCAGGAGATATGAGCAGACGCGCCGCCGCCATCCCATGGGGGCAGAGCTTGTCCTAAGCGAAGCGATCGCCAGGGAAAGAAAGACTTTGGCACCGATAAGGGAGATTGCCGACCTGGTCGTCGATACGACGGAGCTTTCAATTCAGGATCTGCGCAACATGCTCCTTGCGGCCTTGGCGATGGATCAGGCTCAACCTGCTATTATCATAAGCTCTTTCGGCTATAAATACGGTATACCATCGGACAGCGATTTCGTACTCGACGTTCGCTTCTTGGAAAACCCGTTCTATGTGCCACAACTGCGCTATCTGTCCGGCAAAGACGAAGCCGTCCAGGATTACCTGTTGAAAGCTCCTGGTACGATAGATTTCATGAAACGATGCATAGATCTGATAACATTTTCACTCCCTCTCTACAGGTATACTGGCAAAATACAGGTTCACATCGCCGTCGGTTGCACTGGCGGCAGACATCGTTCAGTAGCTGTAGCGGAGTGGTTGGCAAAACACCTTTTGGAGAGAGGCGAAAAATGCTTTGTAAATCACAGGGATATAGAGAAGGAAGCAGGGCGGACGTGAGGCCTTCATGAGTTGGTGGCTCGCCTTCCTCTGTGGAGTGATTGCTGGGGTTGGAATTTATGGAGTCCTGCTGAATCGAAGGCGTTTAAAAAAAGGGAAGATCTTAGCTGGTCGTTTCCGACGGCGAAAAGGCGACAGTTTTTACAAGGCAGTGAACCATCGTCTATCGTTAGGCCCGCACTTCGTAGCTCTTGGGGGAGGAACTGGGCTTTCCACGCTGCTTCGTGGTTTGAAGGGGTATTCCCGCAACATTACTGCCGTGGTCACAGTTACGGATGAAGGAGGAAGCTCAGGAAGATTGCGCCAGGAGTGGGGCGTTCTGCCGCCCGGCGATGTGCGCAATTGCCTTGTGGCCTTGGCCGAAAACGATAGCGTACTAAATAACATATTGAGTTTCCGCTTCGACCATGGCGAGCTCAAAGGACATAGCTTAGGCAATTTGATCCTTCTGGCCGCTACGGAGTTGGCCGGAGATTTTCGCCTCGCAGTGGAGGAGATGAACCACCTTTTGGCCATCAGGGGACGCGTGCTGCCGGTGACGACAGAGGCCGTTGTGCTCGCAGGACGCACGAGAGATGGAAAGATTGTGCGTGGAGAGCTTGCTGTGTCTTTGAACGGCAGCCGACTTATGGAGATATGGCTTGAGCCGAGAGACGCGCATCCCTTGCCTGAAGTCATAAGCGCCATCTACGGCGCAGATCTCGTAATTTTGGGACCGGGCAGCTTGTTTACGAGCGTCATACCCAACATCTTACTTGACGAGGTCAGCACAGCTATAAGAAAGACCAGCGCTCCGAAGGTTTACGTCGCCAACCTCATGACCCAACCCAACGAGACCGACGGCATGAACCTATACGATCACACGTCGTGGATTGCGAAAGTGTTGGAGGCGTTTCCCGATTACGTCATAGCAAATAAAGCGCCCATACCGGAAGATACGTTCAGCATGTATGTGGCATCTGGTTCGTATCCGCTAATGTTAGATGACGATCAGAGAAGGGCGTTGAATGAAGCTGGGTGCGAAATAATAGAGGCTCCTCTCGTTAAAAAATTAGATAACGGCATGCTGCGCCATGATAGCCACAGGTTGGCTGAGATCCTGGTGCGCCTGGCAAAGGAGGATAGGGACCAGTAGATGGAGAAACTCGTTTCCCTTGTCAGGGATGAGTGGCTGCTCTTGAGCGTAGACGACAAAGGGGAAGCGGAAGCTGAGATCTTAGGGTTGATTCAGGGGATGAAAAAACTGCATCAGGAAGGCCTATTGACAACCGGCAGATTGTGGGTCTTCGAGAGACTGCGCCGCGTTTGGCCGCTCGCTTCCTGGGCTGGGGTGTGGGATTTCGCTTCGCTTTTGATCATTCCGCCCGACAAAAAGGGGAGGATATCCCTATCGTTGCCTCAGGACCTTTTAGGCCTCATGACTGAGCGCTTCGGCAGACGGACTTCGTGGAGTTGGCTCAGGGGCTTGTGGGGCAGTTGCGGCTCCTTATATCTGCCCAGCAGCGGTTATTACTGTACTTTTCGCCTTTACCAGTATAGCGGTATCGCTTCTAGGGTTGAAGAGCTGCTTTCTCAAATAAGGGCAAAACCTGCCGAGCGAAAGATAAGGGGTTGGGTAGAGATTTCTATCCGGAGCCAAGTAGCTATTACAGCGCTGCTTAAGCAGATGAAGCTTACACGCTCTTCGTTGCTACTTCAAGAGAGAGCACGTATGAGAGCCTTCCGAGACAGGGCAAACAAGGTGGTAAATTGTGACGCTTTTAATATTCAAAAGAGCCTCAGGGCGGCTGAAGAGCAATCGATCATAGCTCAACAGCTTGTGGAGTCAAAGGCATTCCATACGCTCTCCAGACCGCTCCAAGAATTGGTAATGGCGCGCCTGCAAAATCCGAGCGCTACGCTTGAGGAGTTGGGGAGAGCGCTCTCTAAGCCGGTGACCAAGAGCACCGTGGAGTATAGATGGAAAAAGCTGAAGCTTCTCGCTGAAATTACAACCGCCTCTAAGACTTGAGGAGCTCCGCATAGAATGAATATGTGGTAAACTCGACAAACCGAGTTTGTTAAAAGGGGGTTCCACCGTCATGCCGGAGAAAAAGAACAAGCGAAAGCAAAAAGAAAAAATCGGAAAAGGTGCTCTCAAGGGTGTAGATGTGCACAAAGTCCGTCTCTCCATGGAGAGAGTTATCAGCAATACAAAAACTCGTCGATCAGCATGAATTCAAATCTAAAGATGAACTGAATGACTTTCTTCAAACCCTTACATCCTCAGGCGAGCTCTTTCAACAACAAACAGCACGAGGTTTAATAGTTAGCAAGGTGATAGCTCCCAGCTACGAAGGACAGAGTGAGCTGCTGCAAAAAGGCCACGAATTTGCGTATATGATGAAGTTGATATAATTACATGTAAGGTGCGATCCTTTTGCAAAACATTTTTGAGGGGGTAGATGAATTTGACCAAGAAGAGAATAGCTATTAACGGCTTCGGCAGGATTGGGAGGCTTTCGTTCAGAGCCTTCTGTCAATACGACGACAAAGATATCGCAGATGTGGTGGCCATCAACGACCTCACTTCGCCCGCCACGCTAGCATACCTGTTGAAGCACGACTCCGTTCACAGGCGCTTTCCCGGCACAGTTGAGGCTGGCGAAGACAAGTTGATAGTAAACGGGAAGGAGATAAAGGTCTTCGCCCAAGCGGATCCCTCCAAGTTGCCTTGGAAGGATCTTGCGGTGGACATCGTCGTTGAGTCGACAGGCCGTTTCACCGACGCCGAAAAAGCGAAGGCCCATATCGAGGCCGGTGCCAAAAAGGTCATAATATCCGCCCCTGCCAAGAACGAAGATGTCACTATAGTCATGGGTGTCAACGAAGGCGCGTACAAACCGAATGAGCACAACATCATATCCAACGCGTCGTGCACGACAAACTGCTTGGCTCCAATCGTGAAGGTCCTTCATGATGAATTCGGTGTTATAAAAGGACTTATGACGACTGCTCATTCTTACACAAACGATCAAGTGACGTTGGATTTCCCCCATAAGGATTTGGCGAGGGGGCGAGCAGCCGCGCTCTCCATCATTCCGACAACTACAGGAGCGGCCAAGGCGATAGGCAAGGTAATACCGGAGCTCAACGGAAAACTCAACGGCGTGGCACTCCGCGTGCCAACTCCGGATGTGTCCATAGTTGACTTCGTAGCCGAGCTAAAGCGCACAGCCACGGCAGAAGAAGTGAACGCGGCGATGAAGCGGTATGCAGAGGGATCCTTGAAGGGCATACTTTCCTATGAGCCAGGTCCCCTCGTGTCTATGGACTTTGTGGGGGATAGCCATTCGGCCATTTTCACCCCCAACGAGACGATGGTCATAGAAAACATGGTCAAGGTATTCGCATGGTACGATAACGAGTGGGGCTATAGCTGCCGTATAGTCGATCTTGCTAACTACGTGGCAAGCAAGATGTAGGACATATGCGGAGGAAGAAATGAAGCTCAAAAAAGTTAACACTGATCAGACGAAGGGGAAGAGGGTCTTAGCGCGGGTCGACTTCAATGTGCCTATAAAAAACGGCCGCATCGGCGATGATGGTCGCATCGTTTCCCACTTGGAGATGATAGAAGCGCTCTCTGGTGCCGGAGGCCGCCTGACGCTTGTATCTCACCTCGGTCGCCCTAAGGGTAAAACGCCGGAGCTCTCTCTCAAACCAGCAGCAGCGAGATTGGAGGAGTTGGTCAAAAAACCAGTGGCCTTCGTTCATGATTGCATAGGCGATGAAGTAAACGCCGCTATCTCTTCCCTGAAAGACGGAGACATCCTCCTTCTGGAGAACGTGCGCTTTTATCCTGAAGAAGAGAAGAATGACCCGCGATTTGCCAAGGCCCTGGCCCTTCCTCATGAGATGTTCGTAATGGACGCATTCAGCGCAGCTCACAGGGCTCATGCTTCAACGCGCGGCGTCGCCGGATATTTGCCGTCTTTTGCGGGCCCTCTCATCTGTCGCGAGGTAGAGATCTTGGGTGCCGTGCGAGACGATCCAAGGCACCCTTTCGCCTTGATATTGGGAGGCGCCAAGGTATCGGATAAGATAGGCGTGATAGAGAACATGTTGAGCAAGGTGGACGTGCTCATAATCGGCGGGGGCATGGCCTTCACTTTTCTGGCGGCGCAAGACCTCAACATCGGCAGATCCTTATGCGAACCCGACAAGATCGGCTTTGCCAAGGAGATGCTGAAGAGCGCTAAAGATAAAGGGGTAAAGCTATTCTTGCCCGTAGATGTAGCAGTGGCCAATGAAGCGAGCGAAAGCGCCAAGCGTCAGATAGTTCCAATTGACCGAATCCCCGACGATCAGATGGGGCTCGACATAGGCCCAGAGAGCATAAAATTGTTCTGCCAGGCCTTGACGGGGATAAAAACCGTGCTGTGGAACGGGCCGATGGGCGTATTCGAGCTTCCTTCCTTTAAAGACGGTACCGAGGCCATCGCTAAGAAGCTATCCGAACTGACGGCCGAGGGGGCGCTTACTGTAGTGGGTGGGGGGGACACAGCTGCGGCAGTAAAAGCTGCAGGTTATGAAAGGGCTGTATCTCATGTTTCCACCGGAGGAGGGGCTACCTTGGAATTCATGGAGGGCAAGCTCCTTCCAGGCATAGAACCTTTATTAGAGAAATAGAAAGGTGTGTAATCTCAATGGAGCAACGCATTTTGTTGGCCGGAAATTGGAAGATGCACAAAGGCCCAAAAGAGGCGCTTTCTTTCCTAGGGGATCTTGATAAAGCCTTAGAGCTGGAAAAGACAATAACCGAGGCGATCGTCTCCAAAAAGATCGAATTGGCCCTTTTCCCGCCCTTTATAAGCATTCCTACATTTTGTGATTTTAATCACAAAATGATAAAGTGGGGAGGGCAGAATGCGCATTGGGAGGAAAAAGGAGCCTTCACGGGCGAAGTCTCCATTCCCATGCTCCTCGAGCTCGGCTGCAGTTATGTCATACTTGGCCACAGCGAGCGGCGCCACATCTTCGGCGAAACCGACGAGATGGTAAGTAAAAAGCTAACCGCAGCGCTCGACCATGGGCTTTCTCCTGTATTGTGCGTAGGAGAAACGCTGGACGAAAGAAACGGCGGAAAAGCCCTTTCGGTAATAAGGAGACAACTGCTTTCTGCGCTGGAGGGCGTCGATTCGACGAAGGCAGCACAAATTGTCGTGGCATATGAGCCCGTATGGGCTATCGGCACGGGCCGCACAGCGAGCGACGCCGATGCCCAAGAGGCTTGTAATTTTGTAAGGGGTCTATTTGTCGAGCGCTGCGGGCAAAATATCGCATCAGGTATACGCGTCCTTTACGGAGGTAGCGTAAGTCCCAAAAATGCTGCAGGTCTTTTGAGGCAACCAGACATCGATGGCGCTCTTATAGGAGGAGCGTCGCTTTCCGTCGAGAGCTACATCGGAATTATCAAGGAAGCTTTGTCGGTCCTGTAGGAGCACTTATGTAACATAAGATACATTATAAGACATAATAAAAATTGGCCCATAATACGTAGCCCTTGATCTTGGCTAGCACCGAGCGCCTATGGCGATATAGCATAAAGTCTTGGGCAGGCTTTATGCCTGCCCCTACAATTCGTTCTGGGAATTCGATCCTGGGCAGGCACAAGGCCTGCCCCCTACGTTATTGGGTCGGTTAGGGATGCGCACTGTCAATCGTTTCGTCGATTTGCCACATGGGCGCATCTCCCCAAATGCGCTCCAGTGCGTAAAAATTTCTTCCTTCACGGCTGAATATATGGACGATTATAGAACCACCGTCTATTAAGCGCCACCTCGTGCTATC
>LGFQ01000083.1 GCA_001508935.1 Synergistales bacterium 54_24 | reverse complement strand
GAACGTCTTGGGGGGGTTAAGAGAGCAGACTGGCAACGGCGAGTTCGACGCGCTGACGGCAAAGATGAAAGAGGCGCTCGGAGTGGGCGATGTCTCGCTGTTAGTGCGACTCATGGACGATTACTTCGGCGACCACAACTATACGTTGAAACACCTGTTCAAAGACCAACAGAGGAAGGTTTTGGATCGCATACACGGAGGGTCGTTGGACGATATCATTAACGTGGCATTTCGCAGGATTCTCGAGGAGAACTACACCATCATGAACTTCCTCAAGGAGATGGGAATTGCCTTCCCGAAGCCCCTCGAGGCCGTGGCAGAGGTGGTATTAAACGCCGACATCTTGAGGCTTTTGGGCGAAGAGGCACCCGATCTCGAGACCTTAAGGCACACCGTGGAAGACGTCAAGCGATGGGATGTGCCTCTGGACGAGGAGGCGGTCGGCCTTGCGGCTTCCCGCTGCGCCGACGCCCTGCTGTTAAAGCTGAAAGAAGAGCCTTTCGATGTAGAGCTGTTGGAAGAGATCGACGGCACGCTTCAGCTGTTGGATGAGTTATCGTTGTCTATATACCCGTGGAAGGCTCAAAACGTGTACTTCCTCCTGACGAAGGAAGTTTATCCTACCGCGAAAGATCATTTGAGCGGCGAGGAGGCCGATCGATGGGTAGAACTCTTCAAGAGGGTTGGAGGGCACCTGAAGGTTCAAGTTGCGTGATGCCGAGCGCCACCTATAGGCTTCAGCTTTCCCCCGCTTTCGGATTTAACTGTGCGAAGGGGGTGGTAGCGTATCTCGCCGACCTCGGCATATCGCACATCTATGCCTCTCCCATCTTCAAGGCTCGCAAGGGAAGCGGCCACGGCTATGATGTGACGGATTACGGCGAAATAAACCCGGAGCTCGGAACCCCTCAAGAATTGGATGATCTCCTCTCCCGTGCAGCGTCAAAGGGCTTGGGCTGGATCCAGGACATAGTGCCGAACCACATGGCCTACAGTTGCGAAAACGCCATGTTGATGGACGTCTTGGAAAATGGCCCCGTGTCCAGATACTTCAGATGGTTCGATGCGGAGTGGGATCACCCGAACCGCGCTCTTAAGGGCAGGATATTGTCCCCCTTTTTGGGACGTTTCTACGGAGACGCGCTTGAGGGGTGCGAGATCTCGCTCGTCTACGACACATCCGGATTTTCGGTCTCCTACTACGATATCGTCTTCCCCCTGAGGGTCGAGTCTTACACCCAGATCCTGCTGCCGGGCATTAAAAAGCTCACGAAAAAGCTCGGGGAAAACAACCCAGATCTCATAAAGCTCTTGGGGGTTTTATACGCGATGAAAAGCCTCTCCTCGAGCTCGAACGATACGGATCCAGACGAGAGGCATGAGCAGACCCGCTTCATAAAGGAGATGCTTTGGGAGCTCTACTCTGGGAATGCCGAAATAAAAGGTTATATAGATCAAAGGGTCTCGTCATTTAACGGTAAAGTGGGAGATCCAAGCAGTTTCGATGCCCTCGACGACCTATTGTCTCACCAGTTCTTCCGCCTCGCCTTTTGGAAGGTGGCGTGCGAGGAGATCAACTACAGGAGATTTTTCAACGTGAACGACCTGATCGCGATCCGCGCCCACGAGGAAGAAGTCTTCGAACGCGTCCATTCCCTAATCTTTAGTCTCACCGGAGCGGGAAAGGTATGCGGCCTGAGGGTGGATCATGTCGACGGCCTGTACGATCCCGCGGCTTATCTCTCGAAATTGAGGGAGAAAGCGGGAGACCTTTACTTGGTGGTGGAGAAGATCCTCGCCCCCGAAGAGAGGTTGCCCTCGTCTTGGCCCGTCCACGGCACGACGGGGTATGATTTCTTAAACCGCCTCAACGGTATCTTCTGCGACGCGAGAGGCGAGAAGACTTTCGACAGGATCTACGCTTCCCTATGCGGCTTCGTGGCGCCATATGAGGAGCTCGTCTTCGACAAGAAGCGGCTCATCATGGGCAAAGAGATGGCCGGAGATGTGGATAATGTGGCTACGCTGATGATAGAGGCAGCCAGCGGCTTTCGCCACGGGAGGGACATCACTTCATACGGATTGAAGCGGGCCATCGTGGAAGTTTTGGCCCATTTCCCGGTATACCGCACTTACATCGCCGAATCCAGCTTTAGCGAAGAAGATAAGGTTTATATAAAAAGCGCGATAGACGGCGCCAAAGGGGCGATGCCGGGCTTGACTTATGAGTTCGGTTTCCTCGAGGACTTCTTCTTGGGTTACAGGGACGAACTCAAAGGAGAGCGGCAGGCCCGGAGGATAGAGGCGATCATGCGCTTTCAGCAGCTGACCGGCCCCCTCCTGGCAAAGGCTTTCGAAGACACGGTGCTTTACGTTTACAACAGATTGCTTGCGCTCAACGAGGTCGGGGGAAGCCCCGATAGGTTCGGCACGCCCTTAGAGGACTTCTTCGCTTTCTTGAAAGACAGGCAGCGCTCTTGGCCATATTCGATGAACGCCACCTCCACTCACGACACCAAGAGAGGGGAAGATGTGAGATGCCGCATAAACGTCCTGTCGGAGATGCCGCTGGAATGGGAGAGATGCCTGAGAAGATGGTCGAGGATAAACCGAACCAAGAAGAGGCTCATCGAGGGATACCCGGCTCCCGACGGAAACGACGAATACTCCCTCTATCAGACGCTCCTCGGCACTTTCCCCCTGTGCGACTCCGAAGTTTCAACCTTCGTCGAGAGGATGAAGGAATATGTCGTCAAGGCCGTCCGCGAGGCAAAGGTCCATACGGCGTGGTTGAAACCGGACCTCGAATACGAAGAGGCCTTCGTCGCCTTCATGGAGGCCGCTTTGGATGATGCCGCCTTTATCGACGACTTCCTTCCCTTTATGAGGCGCGTTGCTTTCTACGGGGCCGTCAATTCACTCTCTCAGGTTGCGATAAAGGTCGCCTCTCCGGGGGTTCCCGACTTTTACCAGGGCACGGAGCTGTGGAATCTATCTTTGGTGGATCCCGACAATCGTAGGCCTGTGGATTTCGTCAAGAGAGTTCAAATGCTCGAAGATGTCAAAAGGCGCGACGACTCTCCTGCGCTTACAGATGAGCTCCTTTCCAACTGGGTCGACGGCAAGATCAAGCTCTTTTTGATTTATAAAGGCCTCAAGGCGAGGAAGGATCACGAGCGCCTGTTCTCGAGGGGCGATTTCGCCCCCCTCACGGTGAGGGGGAAATTGGCCCGCCATGTGGTGGCCTTCGTTAGGAAAGGCGACGACGAGTGGGCGATGTGCGTAGCGCCGCGGTTCGTATCTTCCGTCGTGCCTGAGGGGGTTTGGCCCATAGGAGAGGTCTGGGCGGACGCGCGGGTAGTCCTGCCGAAGGGAGCGCCTAAGTCCTTCGACGATGCCATAACGGGTATGCACATAGATGCCGCGAAAGCTATTCCGGTGAGCGAGGCGTTGAAGCGCTTTCCTGTAGCGCTGCTCGTTGGGAGGGCGTGAATGTGGACGGGAGAAAGAGGGTCGTAATCGAGGGTGTCTATCCCGAAATAGACTGCGGCCGCTTCCCTATAAAGAGGGCAGTGGGCGAGCGCGTCAACGTCGAGGCCGACGTCTTTTCGGACGGCCACGACGAGGTGGCAGCTTTTTTGCTCTATCGCAAGGCCGACGCCGACGAATGGAGTGAGCTTGCCATGACGCCTCTGTCTAACGACAGATGGCGCGCCTCCTTTCGAATCGAGGAGATGGGAGAATATCTTTATACGATAAAGGGCGGTGTGGACCATTTCTCTACGTGGCGCAAAGACGTTTTGAAGAAAATCGGGGCCGGCCAGGATGTGGTTGTTGACCTCGCCGTGGGCGTTGAGATCCTGCGCAAAGCCGCGAAGGGTCCTGACGATGATGGTTCCGCCGAGCTTTTGCGCTATTCGGAACTCCTTGAGTCCATGGCGGCGCGGCGGGATACGGAAAGCGTCGAGGCGCTTCTCGCCTCGGAGGGGTTTTCGCGCCTCTTTCGTCTCTGTTTCAGGGATAACTTAGCCACCATATACGGAAAAGAGCTGCGCGTGACGGTCGATCGCAAGAAGGCTCTTTGCAGCGCCTGGTACGAATTCTTCCCCAGGTCGTGCCCTCAAGAGGGGAAAACTTGCGGGACATTTTCCGATGCGGAAAAGCTCTTGCCGGAGATAGCACGGATGGGCTTCGACGTGGTCTACCTTCCGCCGATCCACCCTATAGGGAAGACCAATCGCAAGGGGAAGAATAACTCCCCCAAGAGCCTTCCTGACGATCCAGGAAGCCCGTGGGCCATAGGCTCGATCGAGGGTGGCCACAAGGCCATTTGCCCCGAACTGGGCACTATGGACGATTTTGTCTCCTTCATGAAGCGCGCTTCCGAGCTGGGCCTCGAGGTGGCGCTGGACCTGGCATTTCAATGTTCCCCCGACCACCCTTATGTCAGAGAACACCCGGAGTGGTTTAAGTGGCGTCCCGACGGAACGATACAGCACGCGGAGAACCCACCTAAGAAATACGAGGACGTAGTCCCCTTCGACTTCGAGTGCGAAAGCTGGGAATCGCTCTGGGAAGAGCTCAAAAGCATAGCCCTCTTCTGGATAGATAAGGGGGTAAAGATATTTCGGGTGGATAACCCCCACACGAAACCCTTTGCCTTTTGGGAGTGGTTCATAGGAGAGATAAAGGAAGCTCATCCGGAGGTGATATTTTTAGCTGAGGCGTTCACGCGCCCCAAGGTCATGTATCGCCTGGCCAAGCTCGGATTTAGCCAATCTTATACATATTTCGCCTGGCGCAATACGAAGTGGGAGATCACCGAGTACATGAAGGAACTCACCTCTGCGCCCGTGAGGGAGTTCTTCCGTCCGAACTTCTGGTCCAATACGCCGGACATCCTGCCCGAATACCTGCAGTATGGAGGTCGCCCCGCTTTCATAGTGAGGCTGGTGCTGGCCGCCACGCTTTCTCCGAACTACGGCATATACGGGCCGGCCTTCGAGCTCTGCGTCTCCGAGGCCACACCAGGCAGAGAGGAATATCTGAACTCCGAAAAATACGAGATAAAGCGATGGAATTGGGATGCGCCGGGAAACCTGAAGGACCTGATCGCCAGGATAAACCGTGCAAGAAGGGAAAACCCGGCCCTCCAGGAGGCGCATAACGTGAAGTTCTGCGAGGCCGACGACGAAAACATACTATTTTACTGCAGGGCCACGGAGGACCTCGAAAGCGTAATCTTAGTGGCGGCGAATCTTGACCCGTTTCATGCCCACGAGGCGACGCTTCAAATCCCCATAGGTGAGCTCGGCATATCAGAGGGGCAGTCGTATCTCCTCGAAGACCTGTTGGGTGGGGAAAAGTTCATTTCTCAGGGCGACAGGATGCGCTTCAGGATCGACCCGGCAGTTATACCCTGTCATATCTTCAGGGTGCGCCGCAGACTGCGCCGCGAGTCGGACTTCGACTACTTCATGTGACGGCGCCTTCTGGAGGAGATGAAATGGCGGAACTTCTTTTAGCGGAAGCCTTTGAGATATTGCGAGAGAGCCTGCCCTCTTATCTTCCGCGCTGCCGTTGGTTTGCCTCTAAAGCCAGCAGGATAGCATCAGTGGGCGCGTGGGAAGACTTTCCGATGGGCGAAGGACCTTTTCCGAGGCTGCTTTTCTTAAACGTGTCGCTCGATGACGGTTCACTTGAGCGTTACGCCTTGCCTATTTCTTGCGTTACTGAAAACGCCTCACTTCAAGGGCAGAAGAACGCCACAATATGTCAAGTTCGGGATTATTTTTTGGCAGATGGCGTTTTCGATCCCACGTTTAGAAGCTTAATACTCGAGGTGATTGCCAAAGGCAAAAACTTGAGCGGTAGCAGGGGGAAGCTGACGGGGCTTCCTAACCCCGCGGCGAGCAAAGCTTTTTTAGAGGTCGCCACTTCTGGTGATTCTCGTGTTTTGTCTGCAGAGCAGAGCAACACGTCTATCGTTTACGGAGACAGGCTCTTCCTCAAGCTTTACAGGAAAGTCGAAGAGGGACCGCATCCCGAGGGGGAGATGGTGCGCTTCCTCACCGAAGCCGGATTTTCCCACGTGCCGCCCTTCATGGGTTTTTTGAGGTGCGAGCCGGCCGACGGAAGCCTTCCCTTCGAGGTCGCGCTCCTTCAGGGTTGCATCAAGAACAAGGGCGACGCCTGGTCTTATTTCACGCGCGCTTTGGAACTTTCTCTATCTTCTCTCGACGAAGTAGGGGCTGAAGATGAGACGAGAGGGACCTTCGCCATGGCTTCTCTCCTCGGGAAGCGCACGGCGGAGATGCACATAGCCCTGGCCTCAGAGGGAGAAGACCCGGCTTTCGCGCCAGTGCCTTTCGAGGGAGAATATAAGAGGCGCGCCTCAGAGGCCGCTTACGCCCAGCTTGATGAGGCTTTAGCCATGCTCGAAAGACACATAGGCGACCTGCAGGGCGCTGCGAGGGCGCTGGCCCTGC
>LGFQ01000010.1 GCA_001508935.1 Synergistales bacterium 54_24 | reverse complement strand
GGGAAAAACCCAGGCACAGTGCCTTCGCTGACGTTACACATCTCGATTGTGCCGACCTTTACGCCTTCCAACATCTCCCTCTCGGAGCCAAGCTGACAAGCAGGATAGATTTGCACCTTAACCTGACCATTTGTGGCCGCTTCTACGAGGCTCTTGAATGTAACGGCATCTCCGTGAGCCGGAGCTTGAATCGGGTCAGGCGGGTCACCATGGGCATACTTTATGACAATCTCCTTCGCCAGCGCCGGCGAGCTACACGCGACAAAGAGTAACGCAACGGCCAACGAGGCAACCTTAAAAAATCCCTTTCTCCCAAACATAGCCATCCCTCCTCATTTCCTGTCTTACCTACACCACTCTCTTGCCTACGCCAACAAACTACCCACTCCCCCACTGCCTCTGACCTTCTACCCCGTATCACCTCCTCATACAGCGAGCTTTTCATTGCATCTTGCCTGAATTATACGGCTCCAAGAGATCAAGCCAACACAAAATGGCTTTCCTTCTTCACATATATTGACCCCCGTTCACATGTATCGTCTGTCCCGTAATAAAACCGGTTTCATCAGATGCGAGAAAGAGGGCTGCGGGCACTATGTCAGAGGGAAGGGCAAACCTGCCAAGCGGTATGCTCTTGAGGATTGTTTCCTTGCCCTCTTTGGGGAAGCATTCGGTCATGCGCGTTTCAGCAGTGCCCGGAGCGATGGCGTTGGCAGTTATTCCGTAAGGGGCCAAACGCTTCGCCAGGTATTTCGTGAAACAGATGAGTCCTGCCTTTGAGATGGAATACGCTGGACTTGTCAATATTCCGCCGATAAATCCAGAGATAGAGGAGATGTTGATTACCCTTCCCCACTTGGACGTCTTCATTAACGGGATAACGGCTTTGGTTACAAAGAATGGTGCCTTTAGATTGATGGAAAGCGTCTTATCCCACTCGCTTTCTTCGATCTCTTCGATACTCGTCAACGGGCAGATCGCTGCACCATTAATGAGTATATGCACGGCCTTAAACTTTTTAGCCACAGAATCGACCATGGCATTTATGGCGCTTAGGTCACTTATGTCCGTCACATAAGGTATGACCTTGCCCGGGCTTTCGCTCAGTTCCTCACAAAGGGATTCAAGGCGCTTTGATTCCACATCACAAGCATTCACCGTCGCACCAGCTTTTACGAAGGCCCGCGTTATTTCGCGCCCGATATCGCCAGCTGCACCCGTTACGATTGCTACTTTGCCGTCAAGCGTTGCCATTCTTCAACCACCATCCCACTAATCCGTTTATGCAACATGCAGCCTCAGTATATTACAATCTAAGGTCGTAGCACAATTTTTAACGCTTCCTTTTTCTCTAACAAGTCACAAGCGGCATTGACCTCATCCAGTTTCATTATATGAGTAATCAAGGGTTTAATTTTCACTCTGCCCAACCTATAAAATTCCAAAGCCAAAAGATAGTCTGCCCACTCAAATCCCTGCAAGCCCTTAATGCGTCTTTCGTCCCTCACCAAGTTCCAAGGTTTAAAACTAACCTGCTGCCCCAGAAAACCACTACCACCCATCAAAAGAAGCCCACCAGAAGCCAGCATCTCAATCCCTTGAGCGACTGCCTCCACCCTGCCAGTAGCTTCTATGACTACATCAGCCCCCTGTCCCTCAGTCAGTCTCCTCACTTCTTCTATTGGATCAACCTTGTTTCCTTCAATCGTCTCGTCGGCACCCAATTCCTTAGCCAGCTTAAGACGCTTTTCGTCTATGCTCAAGCCTACCATTATTAATTTCCGCGGACCTGTGGTTCGGGCCGCCTGCAAAATAAATAGACCAAATGGACCCGGCCCCATAACTACAACAGCGCTTCCTGGTTTCACTTCATTCACTCTTATGGCCCGGACTGCTGTAGTAACAGGCTCCAAAACAGCTGCTTCCTCAGGGGGAACTCCATCGGGCACCGGAAAGAGAATATCATCACAAACAGCCACATATTCGGCAAAACTTCCATCTGTATCGATTCCTACATGGCTCCAACTGCGGCACCTATGATAAAGGCCCACTCTGCAGGGATAACAATTTCCACAACCCTTAATAGCACTTGTAATAACCCTATCTCCAACTTTAACCTTCCTGACTTTGGAACCCACCTCAACGACCTCGCCATAAAATTCATGCCCCGGCACAACAGGCGGTTTGACTGGGCCATGCCTGCCCATAAACGTATTATTCCTAATGGCAACGTCTGTTCCGCAAATGCTCGCAGCTATAACTTTTACTAAGGCTTCGTCGTGCTGCAGCTTAGGAATCTCCCGCTCCGACAATACCAGTTCCTTTCGCTCGTCCACTTTGACCGCAGCCTTCATCGAAAAGTACCCCCTTACAAATTCCTCAATTCTGAAATTTCAACCTTGCGCCCTTCTTCGGCAGCTATGTAGCCAGCATACGCAACCCGCACAACTTCCTTGCCCAATTCACCGTCTGAAATGGGATCTCGATCAGAACAAACGGACTCCATAAAATCCTGCATCTCCTGAGGGTAACCTCTCATCCAGTCTTCGTCGGGAGCAGGAAAGCTCCAGCCAGCCCTCGTCTCAAGTTTTTCGGTGAGATATTCTTCGGAGAATATCTCTGGAGCAGGAGCATAAGCCTGACACGCACCCCCTCCAGATAGATTGCATTTAACAACGCTGTTGGAAAGCTGGACAGTGACTGTATTGACAACACCTCCCAAAGTCACATCATTGGCAAAAACTGTAGCTTTAGTTCCATCTTCAAAGGTCAAAAACACTGCCGACCAGTCTTCCACATCTTCCCAGTCACTTACAAGCCATTTTTTGCTTTCTTTTAAGAAAGAAGGAGTTTTTGTGAGATTTCCTATTTCTGCAGTAACAGACTTTACTTTTATTGGCTTACCTTCTGTCATTAAGCCCTCAAAATGCTTCAAATGTATTGCCGCACCTAACGGATGAGACCCCAGCCTTAAGAGAGAACCACCTCCTGCCAGTTTCCATTTCTTTGCATACGCAGCGTGCGACCCACTGTGGCTTTCTTCGGCCCTGATATCGAGTATTGTCCCCTTGCTTGCTCCAATAAGACGTTTTGCTTTCGTTAACTCAGGAGCATATACATAGTTCTCTGCATAACACAATTTTACTTCGTTGCTTTTAGCTTCCTGCACAATCTTTTGCGCGCTTTCCATAGCCCGCACATACATTTGCCTCTTGGGAATAGTCTTTCCAACGTTTTCAACTGTTTCTGCCAAATCTTTGCCAAAATACCCAGTCAGCGGTTTTTCGCAGATGATATGCTTGCCTGCCATTGCAGTTTCAATACAGACTTTCTCGTGAAGAATGTTAGGGACACAAACATCAATAACGTCTATGTCTTTAGAGTCCAGAAGATATCGATAGTCAGTGTAGCAGTTGTTAATACCACACTGTTTCGCGAAGGACTCAACGCGCTCTTTTGTGCGCGAAGCAATTCCTGCTATCTCCACTTCAATTCCCGCTACTCGACTTAAAGCATTGACATGAATGTGTGCTACAAAACCACACCCCCCTATCCCAACCCTCACCCTCTCCACAAATTACACCTCTATACAGTTTATCTTACTAAAGAATGTTCCAATCCTTCGAAAAGCATTTTACTAAATGACGCTAATTTCTGTCAACCTTGCGAGTTGCCTCACCCAAAATCAAAGTGAAATTATCATTCTCTCAAAAAATGCCTTGAGAGACGCAGGATGAGGCCGTCATTGATGCAGGCTGGAAGGGAAATCATCCGGTAAGCAAGCATGTAACGTGACATCTATCGAGAGAAAAAACATCGGAGACTAACCATAACCAAAGGTCACAATCTGTAGTATAGTAACTGAAATATTTCTTGATATTTAAGATAAAATTATAATTTAGCTATATATCATGAAGTTAGCTAATTAAAAATATCAAATTATAGTTTCGAATGGGGATGGCCTCTTTCGAAATAAATTGAGACTTTTTGGAGAACGTGATGCAAAACAGGTAAAAGTAATGTAATCTTTGTTGGAGATCGAAGCTGTCGAAATAGGTCCTACTGTCCAAGGAGATGACAAAATGCAAGAACAAGCGCGCGAAGACGCTACCCTAAAAAGAGTGCTCCTTTTGGCGTTGGGGCATTTTATCAACGACATCCATGCATCGTTTTTGCCGGCTTTCGTGCCCACACTGGTGGCACGCCTCGGAATATCCATCACCCAGGCGAGTTTTTTAAGCTCAGCCTCCGGAATAATAAACATGACTGGTCAGCCGATGTTGGGACATCTTGCAGACAGAACGACCAAGACAATTCCCATCTTGGTGGGGCCAATCCTATCCGCCATTGGAGCATCGCTCATTCCCTCATCCCCGACTTACGGACTGGCCTTCATTTTTGTGGCGCTCTGGGCCATAGGTAGCTCTACCTTTCACCCTCAGGCTCAAGGTTCTATCGGCTTCATCGTGCCTCCGGGAAGACTCTCTTTCTCTTTATCCATATTTTCTACAGGCGGTATCTTAGCGGCAGCCATAAGCCCTCTTTACGCCGTCGGTTTATATCAAACCGTAGGACCGAAGTTAATGCCGATGGTCACGCTGATACCTGTCTGTGCTTATGCGTTTCTCGTCCTGAAATTTTTGCCGCGCATTCCCAAGCAGCTGTGTGGTGAAACTGATACTCCAAGGGCAGGAATATTCGCCGGCATCTGGTCAGTAGTAAAAATCACCTCACCTGCACTGATCGTAGCTACAGCACGAGATACTGTCGTCCAAGGAGTGCGCTTCCTTCTTCCACTGGTTGTGGCGGCAGGTGGTGGATCGATAGCAGATGTAGGAACGACGCTGTTTATCATCTCCATAGCTCGAGTGGGGGCACCTATGGCAGGTGGTTACATTGCCGACCGTATGAATAAAGGAACACTTTTGTGCTATTCGGTCATCATATCAACAATCTGTCTTGTGCCCGCTGCTCTTATCACAGGAGCACCATCGCTTATCTTATACATTTTGGGAGTAAGTGCCCTGGAAGCGAATATAGCAGCTACTGCTGCCATGGCTCAAGAGATGGCACCCCACGCGCGCAGCGTGGCCAGCTCTCTATCCATGGGCTTTTCTTGGGGAATGGCAGAGCTCTTAGTCGTCCCCCTCGGCATGGTGGCCGACTTTACGAATCTTACAACTGCCTTGCTGGTGATGGCCGTCGTACCGCTCTTAGCACTCCCAAGCGCGCTAAAGCTTAAAAAGGCTCAAAGCGCGAGGCAATTCCTTGATACACGAACTTAAATTTCTTTAAACTGCTCGTTATGCTTCCCTCCTTTACCTGGACCCCAACAGCAGGTCTGGCAAAAAAGTGACAACCGGCGGGAAGAGGGTAATCACGACGAGCGCAGCAAAAAGGGGGATGAAAAAGGGCAAACAGGCTCTAGCTATTCTGGTCGATGGTATGCCCGTTATCTTGTTTAAGATAAACAGGTTCATACCGAATGGAGGGGTAAGCAAACCGATCATAAGGTTGAGGATCATGAGAAGGCCAAAATGCAACGGGTCTATGCCAACTTTTAAAATTAAAGGGGTAATGGTTGGAACCAAAATGCCGAGTGCCGCTATACTTTCCATAAAACACCCTATAATGAGTAAAAAAATGTTCAGCAATAAAAGTATAACCAGGGGATTAGTGCTGATTCCAGTGATAAACTCCAACAAAATAATTGGCGTGCGACTGCGGATCAACACCCAGCCATAAAACGTCGCACAGCTGATGATAAAGGTTATAGTAGCAGTTTCTCGGGTAGCTTCCTTTAATATTCTCCATAAATCTCCCAGCGATATTTCTCTATACACAAAGCAGCCTAAAATTAGGGCATAAATGGCAGCTATGGCCGCAGCCTCTGTAGGTGTAAAAATCCCGCTTAAAATACCGCCTATGAGAATGATAGGGGTCAACATGGCGCCGATGGCTTCCTTAAAGGCTTGCCAGATTTCCTTAGCGCTGCTCTTCGGGCGCCTCGGGTAACCCTTCCTCTTAGCGTAGACAGACACCATTATCATGAGAGAAAGTCCGACAGCAATACCTGGGATTATTCCACCTATTAGCAGACGGCCGATGGATACATTGGCAAGTATTCCGTAAATCACCAAAGGTACGCTGGGCGGAATGATCGGTCCGATGACCGAACTTGCCCCAGTAACTGCACAACTGAAGTCATCATCATAACCTGCATCTCTCATGGCTTTAATTTCTACCATTCCAAGACCAGCTGTATCCGCGGCGGCCAAGCCGGACATTCCAGCAAAGATCATGCTCGCTACTACGTTTACCTGTCCCAATCCTCCACTCATATGCCCAACGAGGACATCTGCAAACTTGAAAATGCGTTTCGTAATTCCACCTGTATTCATCAGCTTTCCTGCCAAGATAAAAAAGGGTATGGCCAGTATAACGAAGTTGTTGGCTCCATAAAGCAACCTTTGGGCCACAATCCCGAAATTCAAGGAGCCCCCCCATAAGACCTGCAACAGAATCAGTCCTGTAATTCCCAAGGCAAACGCGACAGGCATTCCACCCACAAACAAAGCGATCAATACAGCGACAAAAATAAAGAATTCCACTTCTATCAACCTGCCTTCGCTTTAGTAATATCGCGCAACTCTTTTAATATTTCTAATGCCCAAGCGACTAAATAAATTAACATAAGAGAAATACCGGTAGGAAGGATCAAATAAACCCGACCCAGAGTAAGCCAGGAAATGGACCCAACAGGGGAATTCCAAGTCAATGCCGTCATAACAATACTGCCCCTAAACACTACAACCAAAAAGACACCCATAGCCACAATAAAAATCAACTGAATAAATAAACTTGCACCTTTTGGGAGCCTATCCAGCAGTACGGGGATGCTGATGTGCTCTCTGGTCCTTATGGCCACAGCCCCGCCCCAAAATGTGACAAAGATTAAAAAATACCTCGCCGCTTCCTCTGTCCAAGGAATGGGAACATGCACGGCGTAACGAAAGATGACTTGCATGACAACGCACAAAAGCATCAATATGAAGCCTAATGTCGTAATATATTCCAGGATATTGTCAAAACGGTGTTTAAATCTTACAGTCAAGTCCATCCTCTCCATTTTTATGAGATCCGTTGCGGGATACCAAAGCTACAACCCTGGTATCCCGCATACAGACAACGTGATCGCGAACTATTTATTTAGCAAGTTTCTGATACAAAAGCGATAATGCGGGTTTGCGCTCTATGTTGTTTTAGTACGAAAGCACCTCATCCCAAGTGGTAACAGCCCACTGTTCTTTGAACAATCTTTCCACAGCGGGTCGCGCTTTTTCTCTGAAGGCTTCGGCGTCTGGGGTTATCACTTCCATGCCTTTTGCCTTCAGATCTTCTATAATATCTTCCTCGCCACTCAGTATTTGCTGAGATCCCCACTCCGCAGCCTCCAAGCCGGCCTCTTTCACTATCTTCTGATGCTCCTCGCTGAGGCTATCGAAGAAAGGCTTGTTTATAGTAAGTGCCCCGGTTTGGACCAAATGGCCGGTCAGCGAGAGGTATTTTTGAACCTCATACAGATGGAACGAATGAATCTGGGTGACATCGCCCTCGGACGCATCGGCCACGCCGGTCTGTAAAGCTGTAAAGAGCTCAGTCAAGGCTATCGGGACGGGCAGTGCCCCCAGCTCCTTCCAAACGGCCACCCATGTGGGAAGCTGCGGCAAGCGCAGTTTTATGCCCTTTAAATCTTCCGGCGTGCGAACCGGTTTATTGCTGGTGAAATGTCTCAAGCCCCTATATACGACGCCGAGATACATGGTGTTTCCGTTTTTCAGCATCTCTGCTTGGGCTTTCTGTCCTAAGTCACCGTTGAATACCCGCTTGAAATGCTCCCAGTCTTTAATCACGTAAGGAGAGTCAAGAAAATAGTACTTCGGCGCGTACATCTGGATGGGCAACCCGCCCCCGGCCTGCATCTCCACCGCTCTGATGCTCACAGCTTCAGTCACTTCCTCTTCGGAACCCATAACGCCGCCGAGGAAGAGCTCTACCTTAATTTCTCCGTTAGAGCGCTCTTCTACCATAGTTTTGAATTTCTCTGCTGATCTACAAAGAATGTGAAGCGGCTCAAATGCGCTGGCAATGCGGATCGTCACGGCCTCTTTAGCCAATGCTTCGTTTGGAAGTCCAATTACCACTGTACAAACCAAGAAAAGAATGGCAACCAATATTGCTGTAGCCTGATGCCTTTTCATGCCTATCACCCCTCTTATAGTCATTTTTTAATTAAAATCACGCCTCTTACTGAAATATACAGTGTCATGATTTCTATGTCAAGAAACCGAGTTGCCTCACTTAAAATCAAAGTGAAACGGATTCGTTGCCTCACTTAAAAATCAAAGCGAAGTTATCATCCCCTTGAGGGGGGATAGGGGTGAGGCTATCGATGCAGGCAAGAAGGGAGATCATTTGGAAGGAGAGCAAAGGATATAATAAACTCTCCAAGAAAGAGAAGATGACAAGGCTCGATTCAATAGTAGCCGTTACCGGCTACAATCGTGACTATGCCTCACGGCTTCTTTCTATCCAAGACAAAAGCACTTACGTAAAAGACGGCTCCTCCGGGAGGTCCTACAGGCTCGTAGCTGACGCGAGGAAGGCGAAGAAGAGGCCTCGGAGGAAGAAGAAATACGATGAGGAAGTGCTTGAGATCTTAAAGAAGATTTGGGTTATCATGGATTTCCCATGCGGCAAGAGATTGGCTCCATGCATGAGTTGGCTTGTGCCTAAGCTCGAGGCCTTCGGAGAGATAGAGATAGGTTCATACGAGGTGAGGAAGAAGCTCCTTTCCATATCAGCTGCAAGCATCGATCGCCTCCTCAAGGGAGAGAAGAGGAAGTTGAGCTTGAAGAAGAGGAAGAGTACAAAACCGGGCAGCCTCCTCAAAGACCAAATCAGCGTGCGCACCTTTGCAGACTGGGACGATGCTAAGGTGGGGTTTATGGAGATGGACTTAGTCTCTCACGAAGGCGGTAACCCCAGTGGAGAATATGCTTTTACCCTAACCCTTACAGACGTATGCTCAGGATGGACGGAAAATAGGGCTGTGAAAAACAGGGCACAGAAGTGGACATTCGAAGCTATAAACCTCATAAGGGAGAGGTTGCCATTCTCGTTAAAGGGGCTCGACTCTGATAACGACAGTACCTTCATAAATGCCCATCTATTCCGATATTGCGAAGAAAACGAGATCACTTTTACCAGGTCCAGGGTTGGGAACAAAAACGACGGCTGCTACGTAGAACAGAAGAACTGGTCGGTCGTCAGGAGAACCGTAGGCTATGCCCGGCACGATACAGAGGAGGAGGTGAAGATCTTGAACGAGATCTACGAGGTCTTGAGGCTGTACGTGAACCTGTTCCAACCTACGGTAAAGCTGATGCGCAAGGAAAGGCATGGGGCCAAGGTAAAGAAAACCTACGACACTCCCAAGACCCCATGTCAGAGGCTGCTTTCTTCGCCAGATGTGAGCGAAGATGTCAAGGTGCAACTGCAACAATCTTTCGACGAACTCAACCCTGCAGCCTTGAAACGAGAAATCAATCGGCTGCTGAGGAAGCTAGAGAGAACATATCTCAAGAAGAAAGCTGACATTGAGCAATGTGAGAAAGAGCTCGTTTTGACTTAGAATTTTATTTGAGGCATCGTATCTATTTCACCTACATTTTTAAATGAGGCAATAGGGAAACAATCAAAATCACGAGCTCTATACTATTAAGCGTAACCAGACATAGGGTCATCTTGCTATCATTTTGCTTAAACCGCTTACCCTCAAAAACCGTAACAAGCCTCTATAATATACTCAAAAACTCCACATCGTTGTTGAGCAAACAAGCGAGACAAAAATCAATAAAGGCATGTCCGAGCTCTTGTTCGGACATGCCTTCGCTATGCTACAGTCTCAGTAGCGCCTCAGTAATGGCATCTACAAACTCGGGCACTTCCGGCGGGGTTCTTCCTGTTACAATCCGCCCATCGATTGCCGCAGCCCAATCTTTCATAAATGTACCGCCCATAATGTTCACAGCATCCTTGCAGGCGAGCCATCCAGCGCATTTCCTTCCTTTCAGCAAATCAGCAGCAGCCAGAGGAATTGGGCCATGACAAATAGCAGCTATAATTTTCCCTTTGGCGTAAGCGTCCTTCAGGAAATCGCGATGCAACACAGTTATATGCCATGGGTTAAAAGCGCCAGGAATGAATACCAAGTCGAAATCGTCCATCCTCAAATCTTTTTCCTTCACAACCTTATAGTAGCTATCCGGGATTTCCTGAAATGGAACGGTTGTCCCAAAACTTCCATGTCGTACATCCGATCCCAAGAGCGCAGGTCGCGATTTCGTTTGAGGCTCAAACAACCCGACAATCACATCCGCACCTCTGTACATAAACTCAAGTATGGGGGCGCACAACTCGATGTCCTCCCAGTCCTCGCACACCATAGCCATGATCCTCTTGCCTTTGAGGACATCTTTATGCTCGTCGACAAAGTTGGGGTCAAAAGCTTTGCATAACGCTCTGAGCACAGCAGGAGCATCGACCGTGTCTCTGCCGGTAATAATATTGCCATCTGTTACAACGGGTTCACTGCGATAATCCCCAATCTCTTTCAGCATATAATCAACGGCTCGATTGCCTGTGCATTTCTTGCCATCCATCAGGCCAAGGCTGATCAGCGGGAGAATACCGCCCCCAATGGCAGCTATGGGAACTTCCCTGTCGGCCACGGCCTTTATAAACCCTAACGCTACATCGTCGGCACATAGTATGTCGCCAGAATGGTCGCCCAAAATGACAATGGCATCGTACTTTTGGGGGTCCGCAACAGAATACTCGGCTGCAAGGCCTTTCCCTTTTTGCGTCACTACCGGATATTCAAGTCTGTTGCCGTTCAGGCCGAGGCCATCCATGCCACCGGTTAGACTCAAACCCCACATGCCGTGCGGCTCGGTCGGCGTTCCGCGCATCGGCCTCGTTTCCTTCCATAAATGGTTATTGTTCATCACAAATTGAGGCGTTCCGCCAAACTCTCCAATGAACGACGCAAGGTAATA
Source organism: Synergistales bacterium 54_24 (assembly GCA_001508935.1). Lineage (GTDB taxonomy): Bacteria > Synergistota > Synergistia > Synergistales > Thermosynergistaceae > Thermosynergistes. The sequence goes on along the minus strand of LGFQ01000010.1, from coordinate 18,356 downwards.
GGCTTGCCAGTCGCTAAACTCACAGCCGACGATCAACCCAATTTTCTTTCCAGCTAACGGGCCATTTGGTTTTATCTTCCCGCCATATGGACCCGTCCACGCGGTTACGCCCTCTTCTTGAATAATGCTGATCCCCGTCTTTTCAGCTACAGAAATGTAAGGTCCTGCCATCGTAAATGTCGCGCCTCCAAAAATCACGAGGTTGATCACAAAAACAATTATTGCCACCTTTTTCATTGTTTGACCCTCCTCTCCAAGTTAAATAACACTCCTTTTAATATAATATTACACGCCTATTTGACATTCATAAGACTTAATTATGCAATATAGTTACTGCTCGCCAACTATCAACTTATTGCGCTCGCAATTTCAGATTTCAGTTCTGATCTTCGAAATAATGGCTTAAGTTTAAGAAAATATCGCGAATATAAATAATTAGTAGCAAAGACAAGTGCTAACATCTCAAAGAACATAAAAATCTACAACTTTCCTCCTGTCAGATCTTTCACTCTAATAAATAGACTTTAAACCCACCTCCTTTTTAGATTTATTATGTTAAACTAATGCTAAACACGTTTACCCAGAATTTTTGTTAAATGCCTGTATCTCAGTTAGATAAGCTATTTTTTTATCTTTATTGATTTATTTTGCCTGTATAATTATATATAGATATTTGTCGATTTAAAATTTCCTTCATCCGATGCAAGACTCAATGAAGTTTTTGACTTTTATATGAGTAGTAATAATGCACAATTCAACTATTGTACTGCTATAGAAATAGATAAAAATCATGCTACTATATGAATAACTATTTAAGCATCATAATTTTTTTTAATTATATTTATTCGACAGCCACTTGGCAAGCGACCGAGTTGCCTCACTTAAAATCAAAGTGAAACGGATTCGTTGCCTCACTTAAAAATCAAAGTGAAATTATCATTTCCCTTAATGGGTGAGACGAGGTGGCGCTACTGATGCAGGCAAGAAGGGAGATTATCCGAGAAGCAAGCGGGGGATATAATGAATTATCTAATAAGGAGAAGATGGCGAGATTTCGATTCCGTGGTAGCCGTTGCCGTCTACAAGCGTACTATCATGTGCATTTCACTACATTTTTAAATGGAGCATTAGAACAAGCCCTTGCGTTAGCGGCTATCATGGTTCAAAATATGCTAAAAACCTAATCTCATAGAGGGGGTCGATGCCTTGAATACGTCAATTTTGCTCGTCTTGGGAATAGTCATTTATGCTGTTTGTTATCTATGGTATGGGAGAAGCTTGGCGCGCAAGGTAGTAAAGGCAGATGACTCAAAGCCCACGCCCGCCCACACTAAATATGATAATGTGGACTTCGTCCCCACGCATCCTGCCGTACTTTTCGGGCATCACTTCGCCTCCATCGCCGGTGGCGCACCAATACTTGGGCCCGCGCTGGCCATGGCCTGGGGATGGTGGGCAGGTCTGCTTTGGATATGGTTCGGCAACATCCTAATAGGAGCGGTCCACGATTATCTTTCCATCATGGCCTCTGTCCGCTACGAAGGCAAATCTATTCAGTGGATAGCCGGGAAGATGATGCGCCAACGCACCTCGTACCTCTTCCAGGTCTTTGCATACCTGACGCTTGTGCTGGCCCTCGCCGCCTTCGCCACTTCCTTAGCTTACCTATTCATCGCACGTCCCGACGTAGCGAGCATGTCTATATGGTTCATCGTCGCCGCTATCATAACAGGATTTCTTCTCTTTAAGTGGCGGATCAACTTCGCGCTCGGCTCTGTCATCGGCATTATCCTCACCATAGGGGCAATATGGCTCGGTTCGCTGGCACCGTTAAATATCAGTTACAAGGGATGGATGGTCATCTTCTTCGTCTATATGATGGCAGCCAGCGCTTTGCCGGTGTGGATGCTCCTCCAACCTCGGGACTATCTTAATTCCTTTATCCTGGTTTTGGGGCTCGTGGCAGGAGCCGTTGCTTTGATCTTTGCCGGGGCGAAGATGGAGTTAGCGGGATTCACGAGCTGGAGTCCGAATATAGTGGGGGGCGTGCCTTCGCCGTATTGGCCAGTTGTGCCCCTAATCATCGCTTGTGGTTCCCTATCGGGCATTCACGGCCTCATAGGCTCGGGCACAACCTCAAAACAGCTCGACAAAGAGACACAAGGGTTGATCGTCGGATACGGAGGAATGTTGACAGAGGGTTTGCTATCTTCAGTGGTAACGATAACCATAGCCGCTTTTGGCCTACTTGTCTTTAAGGAGGCAGCTGGAAAGCTTACTGAAATGGGTATAGTCGCAGACAGTTTAAAGGAGCCATTATACTTAGGCAAAAACTACGTGAAGGCCATAGGGGCTGTGGGGGGTCCCTTGGGTATATTCACTCAAAGCTATGGAAAGCTCATACAGCAAGCCTTTGGCATATCAGCTCAAGTGGGCACAATCTTTTCGAGCCTGTGGGTCTCAGCGTTCACCCTCACTTCAATGGATACCGGAAATAGAGTGCTTCGCTTCGCCTGGGAAGAGATTTGGGAGCCGTTGAAAGACTCATTAGGAGACTTCCACGGTGTCATCACCAATCGGTGGCTCGCTTCAGCGATACCTTCGGCTTTGAGCATATTGCTCGCTTGGAATAAGGCGTATAATGTGCTGTGGCCAGCCTTCGGAGGCGCAAATCAAATGTTGGCGGCTGTTACGCTTTTGACGGTTGCCCTCTGGGTCTTGAGATGGACGGCCGCTTCTAAAGGACATGTCAGGTTCATCATGGCTTGCGCCGGAGCGCTCTGGCTTACCGTCTTCGTGGGATTATGGTGGTTCTTGTTCGCCGTGCCATCGACCCCTCTCGTGCAGGGTTTCGTGGTATTAGAGATAGTCTTGGCCTTGATTTTCGCCTATGATTTCTTCCGTTCCCTCCGGAGCATATCACCTAAAGGGGCGGGATTCTCTGAAGCGGTAAAACCCTGAGAGGTGCGATATGAGCCATTGGGATATCCTCGAGCTATTAAAGACGGCACTGCGACGTCAGGCGACAGAATATGTGAGGGCAGAGGTTCAGGCGTTAGAAGAGGCCTTTGCCCTTCTGCTCGTAGGAACTTTCATCGGCCTGCCAGCTCCTACAACAGGATTGGTATTGCGGCTCCTCCCCCACCTGGGGTCAGAGCTCGAGCTATTGGAAAGGCGAGTCGCGGAAAGCGATGATCTCTTCGCACAGGTTGCCGGGATCCTCAAAATCTGAGGGCGAGAAGGCGAGTCCGTTCCCAAAGCGATTCATCGTGATCGGAAAGGGCGGCACAGGAAAGACCACCATATCCGCCGCTATGGCACGTGCCCTCTCGTCGAGAGGAAGTCGCACCCTTGTGGTATCCTTAGATCCTGCTCACAATCTGGGCGACGTTTTAGGATCTCCTCTCGCAGCCGAACCGAAAGAGGTAAAAGAAGGACTCTCAGCGTTAGAGGTAGATCTGGACAGTCAGGTTCAGGCATATGTGCGTAAAAAATTGTCTCAGATGCGGCCGATCTACGGTCACCTGCAGATCTTCAACGCCGATCACTTTTTGGAGGCCCTCGAACAATCCCCCGGAATGGAAGAGTTCGCTATGCTCGAAGCCGTAGGAGAAATAAGGGAAAGATCACCGGCATATGACGCGGTAATACTTGATACCGCACCCACAGGCATGACGCTGCGTATGCTATCGCTCCCCGCAGTTACACTACTTTGGATCGACAACCTCCTCTCTTTGCGCCTCAAGATCTTAGAAAGGCGCGCCTATATTCAGAGAGTTGAGAGATCTGACAAACTCCGCACCGAAGACCTCAGCGGCGATGACCCAGTCGTGCAAGAACTGCGCAGGTACAGAGGAGAAATCATCGAAATTCAATCGTTCCTACGCGATACGGATGCTGCGGTTTTGTTGATGCTACAAGCCGACAAACTCTCCGTAACGGAGGCCGACAGGGCGATAGAAAAGCTTTCTAACGGGGGTTTCACTGTAGGAACCTGCATAATAAATAGAACCACTAAAGGGAAAGAACGCATTACGCGTTACGCTGTCTCTGGCTTAGATGAGTTCATTAGACGCCGCGGCGGAATTCGTTGGATCGAGTTGCCCGACATGAGAGGCGAGATTTCCACCCCTCAAGGGCTCGACGCCCTCGGCAATATGATCATCGACGCTCTCTCGGCGCAGCAAGGGGGGCATCGATGAGCAAGAGCGCAATTGCCATATTACTCTTGGGGTTACTCGCAAGCCTTCAATACTGGCGCGGAAGGAGGTTAAACCTCACTTTGGTCAGAGGTCTTGCCCACCAGATGGAGGAAGCTATTTCTCCTGTAGAGAAAGAGTACACATGGATAGGGGGGTATGCGGGCGCCATTGCCCGTTACAACTTGGGAAACAAAGAGTATCCAGAAATCAAAGCCACTATATCGTTGTTACCCCACCACAGCCTGCTTTACCTTCCCATTTCTATCCTCTTAGGGCGGAGGGATAGGGTGTATCTTTTGATTTACTCCCAGAGGAAACTCGCCGGCAAGGCTCATGTCAAACCAGGCAAAAAAGCCAAGCTTCCTCATAACGTTTCTTGCTTACATCGCGATCAAGTGGCCATAAAAGGTGAAATGATCCATCGTTATTATGATAGCGAAGAAGAGGCAAAATTCCTCACTTCAATCCTATCGTGCCTCAAGAGTCCTTCCTCCGTAGAGCACTTGGCCGCAAACGTGGAAGAAAATGCCTATTACGTTTCTGTAAAGATAAGTTGCGGCGATCTCACAGAGCTGTTCAATTGTTTCCTCTCGTCACCTCACACGGGGCGAGATCCCTTTCGAGGGCGGAAACGCCAACATTAGCTTTGTAAACGAATATGCCACCCTTTTCCCTGCGCTCCATCAAGCCCTCACTCACCAGGTATTGGAGATGAGCCATGGCCTCCGTGATGGCCAAGCGCAATTGTATACCGGAATCAGCACCCGGGAAGATCCGCCTCGCTGTCTCATAGGCCGTGACGATGTCATCTCCGGCGAGATCGAGGAGGTGTCTCTCCCTCAAAGAATGATGCGCCTCGATCCGCTGCACTTCATCCTCCCATTGGACCAGTTCTTCGCCATGTCCGGGCAGGATTTGATCGAGGTAAAACCCCCTGAGCCTGCTTAAGAAACGCTTATATTCCCCCAACGGGTCCGCTTCGGGCGTCCAATGCTCCTCATATCCTATATGAGGCGTAATGCCGCTCAGCACTTGGTCGTTGGCCAAAAACACTCCCTCCGCTTCATCCCACAGACAGGCGCCGCCGTAACAGTGGCCCGGGGCATCGACGAGCATAAGCCCAGCAGCCACGCGCTCTCCTGGCTCGAAGGCGACCGGATGCCGGGGAAACGAAATGAGGCTCGACCAATCGGCCACGTTGCATATCTCCTCCACAGCTCCCTCGGGCGTGCCGTGTTTAGAGTGGAAGGCCCTAACGGTCTGCTCAAATGGACCTCTGCCGCGGGAATAATATCCCATGAGCTCTATCGTCCCAACAGAGGCCGCCACAGAAAGCCCAAGGTTCTCTAACCAGCCCGCCAGACCCGCATGATCCGGATGAAAATGGGTGATCACGAGGAGTTCGGGCCTCACGCCTGTGGCATCGAATGCCGCAAGCATCCCATCGCGACACTCCTCGGCCATTGTGGCACAGTCCACCAAAATCGGCGGATCGCCGTCGGCAAGATAGACATTCACGTTCAAAATGGGCAGCGGCACAGATATAGTTGCCCTATACCAGCGTCGCAATTTCCCGCATCCCTCTATGGGGCGCACGGCAACAAGGCCCACGGTCAACTCTCCCTTTCGAAAGGCATTATTCAAAAACTCTTCAATTATAACTATAACTGTTTCTGCGACAAGGCTCCGCTCGACCGCTGTAAAAACTGCGGACCGAAGAGGTTTCAAGTCGATGAGACATGAGACTGAAAGATATTATATAATTATCAAAAAGGGGGAGATACGATGGGCAAGGCGGTGAACATCGACTGGAAGGCGTTGGGGTTTAAATACATGAAAACGGACTTCCGATACATTTCAAGATGGAAAGACGGGAAATGGGACGAAGGAAAACTGGTTGAGGACAATATGCTCGCCCTGAGCGAGGCCGCTAACGTCCTGCACTATGGACAGGAATGTTTTGAAGGGCTCAAGGCCTATCGGACGAAAGAGGGGGAAATACAGCTTTTCAGGCCTGATATGAACGCCAAACGCATGCAGGATAGCGCAAAAAGGCTCCTGATGCCCGAAGTGCCCGTGGAGAAATTTATCGACGCGTGCGTAAAAGTCGTAAAGGCAAACGAGGCTTATGTACCACCATACGGCACCGGGGCCACGCTCTACATCAGACCTTTCCTGATAGGCTCAGGAGAAACTATCGGCGTAGCGCCGGCTTCAGAATACACCTTTTGTGTCTTCTGCATGCCAGTGGGCGCTTACTTCAAGGGTGGCCTAACTCCTGTCAACTTCACAGTGACCGATTACGACAGAGCCGCCCCAAACGGCACGGGCGCTGCAAAGGTCGGAGGAAACTATGCGGCGAGCCTCTTGCCCCACGCTAAGGCAGTGGAAAGGGGCTTCGCCGATTGCATCTACCTGGATCCCGCAACCCATACGAAGATCGAAGAAGTCGGAGCCGCAAACTTCTTCGGCATCACGAAAGATAATAAATTCGTCGCTGCAAAATCGCCCTCCATCCTGCCGGGCATAACCAGGCTTTCCCTGATGCAGGTGGCAAAGGACTATCTCGGCATGGAGGCCGAAGAAAGAGAGATATTTATCGATAAACTGGATGAATTCGCAGAGGCCGGTGCCTGCGGGACCGCTGCAGTAATAACCCCCATAGGTGGGATCGAATACAAAGGCAAGCTGCACGTCTTCTACAGTGAAACGGAGGCAGGTCCCGTGACCAAGAAACTATACGAGACCCTATGTGGAATACAATTCGGCGATATCAAGGCACCTGAGGGTTGGATCCTGAAAGTAAAGTAGATAAGGATTTTCCCCTAAAAAAGTCTCCCTTCTGGCATGCAATTTAAGTAAGCGAGAAGGGAGATCTTTTGTTATTTAGGCTCAAGCTTTCCGATTCAATGGTCAGGCAGATTGGCCAGCAGTCGGTTTAAAATCTGCTTCTTGCCTCGAGGGTAAATAAACATTATGATAAACTCCAAAGAGAGGGGGGAATGTCGTGGCAGGCACATCTTTAAGCTTCGCCGTCTTCGCGTTTGTCGTCGGCTTCTTGTTGGGATTGGCTGTAGCCCTTCTCTTGAGCGCATTTCGGGCTAAGGCAAATCGAAGGGTAGAAGAGGAGAGAGAAGAACTACTTGAGAGCATAACAAACTCCCTCAAAGAGAGCTTCGGCAGCCTTTCCATGGAGGCACTCTCCCGCTCCACCGAAGAATTTCTAAAGCTCGCCAAAGTCAAGTTAGAATCGGAGAGGGAAGCCACGACGGGCGAGTTAGAGAAGAAGAAAGAGCTCATCGACAAGCAGCTTCAGGCCATGTCTGCCAGGCTTGAGACCGTATCCAATATGCTGCAAGGATTGGAGAAGGAGAGAGCATCCCAATTGGGGGAACTGGCAAGCCAAATCAAAGGGGTGAGCGAACAGGCTGCCGCACTCGGTAAGGTTGCCAGCGCATTGAGGGAAGCGCTCGCAAGCGCCAAGACGAGAGGTCAGTGGGGCGAGCGTATGGCCGAAGACGTGCTCCGTCTCATCGGCTTTGTAGAAAACGTAAACTACTACAAACAAAAGTCCATAGACGGCTCTGGCGCGCGGCCCGATTTCACATTCCCCCTGCCCAAGGGAGCAGTTCTGAATATGGACGTAAAGTTTCCTTTCGACAACTACCTACGCTACCTGGAGGTTGAGGATGAATCGCAAAAAGCTCTGTTCCGCACCGCCTTTTTGCGCGACGTAAGGAGCAAGATTAAGGAAGTAGCCACCCGCGGATATATAAACCAGGAGCAAAATACCCTGGATTTTGCGCTACTTTTCATCCCAAATGAGCAAATTTACTCCTTTATACAAGAGTGCGATGGCTCCATCCTCGACGAAGCTTTGCAAAACAAGGTGATCTTCTGTTCTCCCACCACGCTCTACGCCGTGCTCTCCGTCATCCGGAAGGCCGCGGACGATTTCGCCTTGGAGCGCACTTCGGGAGAGATTCTAAAGCTTCTCGGGACTTTTAGAGTTCAGTGGGAGAAGTTTTTAGAGAGGCTCAACCACTTAGGCAAACAAATAGAGGGAGCGTATAAAGATTATGAAGAGTTGGCGACCACCAGGAAGCGGCAGTTGGAGAAGCCGCTGGATGCAATCGAGGCGCTGAAGCGCAAAAATCTTCCATCTGGACAGGAAGGCGAGGAAGGCGTCGCCGAAGGGTTGGATGACCTTTCAAACGACACCAACATACAGATAGAGAAATGTGACGCACCAAGAGATACAAGGAGGTGAAAATCATGCCGCTTTGGTTGATATTGCCTCTTTCTCTTGCGCTCATCCTGCCGTTAGGAGAAAATGCCACGGCAGCGCTTAAAGAGATACCGCTACCAGAACCGAGGCTCTCTGGATCGATGTCGCTCGAGGAAGCCATCGCCACGAGGCGGTCGGTGAGATCCTTCAGAAAGGCCCCACTCGAGCTCCATGAGCTTTCCCAACTACTATGGGCAGCTCAGGGGATAACGCAGGGCCAGGCCGGTTTCAGGACAGCCCCATCGGCCGGAGCCACATACCCACTGGAGGTTTATATAGCAGCGGGATCGGTAAACGACCTGCCTCCAGGACTTTACAAATACAAAGCCCAAGGGCACGAGCTTACGGAGTTGGCAAAGGGGGACTTTCGCAGTGCGCTTCACGACGCTGCGCTACGTCAGCGCTGTGTGAAAGATGCCCCCGTTGTCATAATAATAGCCGCGGCATACGAAAGGACCATGGCCAGATACGGAGAGCGCGGCATACGATATGTCAACATGGAAGCAGGACACAGCGCGCAAAACGTATGCCTTCAGGCCGTATCCTTAAGGCTCGGCTCGGTCGTAGTGGGCGCCTTCAACGATGAGTCGGTAAAGAGGGCGCTCTCTCTGCCTCAAAACGAGAACCCTCTCTACCTCATACCCATCGGCAGACCATAAAAGCACTTCACTAACCCTCATGAGGCGCATGGGCGCTTCTGAAGTGCTCAATGAGCTTGCGCGATATGCTCACCCCTTGGGGCAGGTCTGGCATCTCGTCTGGAGCGAACCATCCTGCGTCTTCTATTTCCTTCCCGTCAACTTGAATCTCACCAGAAGCCCAATGGGCCGTAAAACCCACCATGAGCGAGTGAGGGAAGGGCCACGACTGGCTTCCGAAGTATTGCAGATCCCTTATCTCTAAGGAAACCTCTTCCCTCACCTCGCGTCGAACCGTCTCTTCTAAGCTCTCGCCCGGCTCCACGAAACCGGCTATGACGCTATATCGCCCTGGGGGAAAGCGGACATTTCTGGCGAGCAAGATCTTCCCATCTCTCTCGACAGCTACGATGACCGCCGGGGAAATGGGCGGATAGAAGATGGAACCGCAAGAAGTGCATTCCCTCGCGTGGTCGTCGGACGAGTCGCGCAATGGGGCACCACAAGAGACGCAAAAGAAAGCGCGCCTATACCAGTTCATTATCTGAAAGGCCCTCCCCGCTTCCGCAAAGGTCTCTTCGCCCAAGAGCGCGCCGACCTCGCGCAGCCCCATAGGCACCATTTTCGAGGGAATAGGAAGATCCGAGGGCACCTCTGCCCAAAAGGCTTCGCGACATCCCATAGAAAGCTTGCCGCTTCGGACCGACGAGGAAGCCAGCGGAGCTACCTCGCTCGAGTGGGGCAACCTGGGCCTTGAGGCGCTATATAAAAGCAGCTCATCGCCTTTGAATATATACCAAATGTCCTCGTCCATCGCCTTTTCCCCCTTTTCATTGCGTCCACAAAAGATTATAATCCCTCTTCGTGCCTGGGGATCAAAGTCAAAAATGCCCTTGACTGACCAGTCGGTATGTGTTACATTTTAACGCAAAAGGACCGCGAGGGAGAAATCTGATAAATGGCATCAAATTTGAGTGACACAAAGGAGCAGATAATGACAGTGGCTCGCCATTCTTTCGCCCGCTACGGCTACCACGGCACGAGCGTAGACTCCATAGTGAAAGAAGCAAACTTGAGCAAGGGAGCGCTCTACTGGCATTTCAAAACCAAGATGGATTTGTACAGGGCAGTGTTGGAAGCGGAGGTGGACAAGATCAAAGCCTTCTTCGCCCCTACAGAGGAAGACATGTGTTGTAAGCCTATTGATTATCTCATAAATAAGGGGGGGGAATTCTTCGGTTGCATAGCTGTGGACGAAGAAGGAATTATGCTATGGATGAACTTATGGATGGAAGTCAGAAGGGGGAACGAACAAATAAGTAAAATGGCCCAAGAGCTCTCGGAATCGCTTATGCAAGATATGATAGACATGGTGAAGATGGCATTCCCAGCTGTATCATCCGGCGCAGGTAGGTTGTCTCCCAAAGAGCTCGCCTTGACGCTGAGCTCGTGTTTCGAGGGGATATCAAAGAACGTGGGGCTGAGGTGCAATGTCGATCAGGCAAAAAGGTCTTGGCGATTCGTAGTGGAACGGTTAATCGAAGGGGGACGCAGTTATGCAGCGTAGGGCATTTGCGCTCATATTTTTGATGCTATTTTGTTCACTCTTGGTTATAATGATGGGCCATCACGCCTGGGCTCAGGAAGAGCAAAAGGCGCTGAGCCTCGATGATCTTCTGAACATAGCCATGGAGAAAAATCCGCAAATAATCGCGGCACGGGAGAGGACGAACCAAGCAAGCGCGAGATTAGAACAGGCAGCGGCCGGGCTCGCGCCAAAGCTCGACCTGTCGGCGAATTACTCAAAGAGTGAGGGAGGGCTGACGGATAACCCCTTCGACGAGACGTATGAAGTGGCCGTAAACCTCACCCATCTCCTATATAGCGGGGGAAGCATGGAGGCTCAAGTCGAGTCGGCTAAGTTGGAACTCGAGGCCTCTAAGGCCGATGAATTGCGGACCATACAGATGGTGGACAACGGCGTCCGCGTCTCATACTATGATCTCCAGAGAGCGCGCTCGCGCCTTAACGTAGCTCTTGAGGCCTTAGCCCTCGCCAAAGAACATCTAAACGAAGTGGAGGCCCTTCACAGGAACGGTGTCGTAGCCATAAACGAGGTCTTAAGAGTGCAGGTAGACGTTTCCAGCGCTGAATTGGAGCGCATCAGTGCTGCCAACGCCGTGGATGTGGCCTTAGCGGCTCTGGAGAAAGCCATCGGCGTGTCTTTGCCGAAAGGCATTACGATGCCTCAACCAGAGGCTGAGGCGGAGGTACCTCCGTTTCATCTGCCAGAAGACCCGCAAATGGAGGCACTGAAACTGCGACCTGAGCTGAAAAGTTTGGAGTCGTTGCGAATGTCGGCTCAAGCACTCGCCAGGTCTGCAGCGGGACAAGCCAGGCCACAAATTTACATTCAAGGATCTGGTGGGATGATCGACACAAACCTTCTGCCAGAGGAAGACGAATGGAGGGTGGACCTGCTCTTCCAGTGGAGGCTTTATGACAGACGCGAGATAGAGTCAAAGGTGACGGAGGCAAAATCCATGGCTCAGGAACTTCTGCACCGCATCAGCGACATGGAAAACCAGGTCAAGCTCGAGGTTTCTCAAGCCAGTCTGAGCCTCGCCTCAGCGTTACAGCGAGTCAACGTCTCCCAAGATCAGGTAAGGCTGGCCGAGGAGGATTATAGAATGGCGTTGAGGCGATATCAGACCCAGGTGGGCACCAACATCGACGTTTTAGATGCAAGGGTCGCGTATATTGATGCGAGCAACGCTTTGGTGAATTCTATATATGATGCTTATACAGCTTACTCCAACCTGCTCTTCGCCATGGGTGCGACCGGGATGGAGTTCGCGTCTATTGACGCTAATACCGAGGAGGGGAAAATTCAATGAAGCGTAAATATAGCATTCCGATCGCAGTTGTCGTCGTGGCAGTCGTCGCGCTTTTGCTCTGGAGGGGAGACAAATCCAACAGTGTAGACCACACTACTGAACTCGCCCCCTCTGTTCAGAAAATCAGGGTGGCCGCTACGAAGCCTACGCTCATGACGTTTGAAGACACAGTTACGTTCGTTGGAAATTTAGAAGCAGAGGAGAAGGCAAGTGTGGCCTCCAAAGTCAGCGATGTCACCGTCTTAAGTGTCAACGTCGACGTGGGCGACGAGATAAAAAGGGGTGACATTTTAGTAGAAATGGATGACAGCCTTAATAGAAGGCAGATTGAGGAGGCGAGAGCCGCTGTGGCCCGAGCGGAGGCTGCCATAGCGCAGGCCAAAAGTCGGCTTAGCACTGTTGAAAAGGATTATAAGCGATACAAACAACTTTACGAAGAACAGGTCATAAGCCGCCAACAATTCGACCAAACTGAGGGACAGTATGAGGTAGAAAAAGCTGGCTTGGACCTCGCGCAAAGAGAGTTAAAGCAGGCTCAGGCCAGATTGGAACAACTGTTAATTGTCAAGAATTATCACAAGGTCGCTGCCCCAGTGGGCGGCGTAATAGCAGAAAGGCGTGTCGACCCTGGAGATACTGTAAAGAGCGGAGATGTGCTGTTGGTGATCTCAAGGCAGGATAATGTTAAAATAAAGGGCCCCATCACTGAAACCGACTACCCGAAAGTCAAACTCGGCCAACCTGTTCGCGTAAGAGTAGATGCCTTCCCTGGGCGAGAATTTAACGGCAAGGTGAATAGGATAAGTCCTGTTTTGGATCCAGCTACACGAACCGGCGAAGTAGAAGCCTTGATGGCCTCTCAAGGTTTGCTGAAACCCGGGATGTTCGCCCCCGCTTCCATCGTGGTGGGAAGTCATGAGGCTCTGGCCCTGCCGAGGGAGGCAGTTCGACAGCTCGCCGGAACGGGAGAGTGGTACTGCTTCGTCGCGTCTGATGACGTGGCACAGCAGCGCCCCATAAAGCGCGGCGCTGAACAGGGCAACTGGATAGAGATAACCGAGGGAATCGGTGAATCCGACCTCGTAATAACAACCATCGTGAGACAGCTTTCCGATGGCGTGCCTGTGGAGGTGGCAACACAGTGAACCTGCCAGAACTTGGCGTTAGAAGGCCCGTAGCAACGCTTATGGCCTTTGTAGCCGTACTTCTCATCGGGGCAGTCTCTTTTATAGGGCTGAAGGTTGACCTGCTTCCCGAAGTCGAGCCACCTGCCATCATGGTGATAACTACGTGGAGTGGCGCTTCTGCCAGCGACATCGAGCAAGAGGTAACCGAAGAGGTGGAGGACCGTCTCGCTACCATTCAAGGCATAGACGAGCTCACATCCATATCGGCAGACGGGGCATCCGTAGTCGTCCTCCGCTTTGAATGGGGCGAAGATTTAGACGCCAGAATGGGAGATGTGCGTGATGAAGTAAACCTTATAAAGCGTAGACTGCCCGATGATGCAGATGACCCGATAATCAGGCGCATATCATCCAGCGCCCTTCCTATCATGCTTATAGTATTTACCGCAGGCCCTACTTATCCAGGGTTATATCACTTTGTGGATAACGACGTGAGGGAAACGATACAACGCATTTCAGGTGTAGGCGATATCTCTGTTTTCGGTGGCGAACGTCGGGAGATAAAGATACTCTTCGACCTCGACAGGCTTAACGCTTATAATCTCTCACCTCAGCAAGTAGCAGACGCGCTTCAAAGGGAACATTTCAATCTTCCCGCCGGGACGTTTAAAGAGGGGCTTACCGAATATCAGATTCGAGTGCCAGGTCGCTTCCAAACTCCCAAGGCCATGGGCGATGCAATAATCGGTACATACCAAGGTAGGCCGGTCTATCTCAAAGATGTGGCCACCGTGGAGGACGGATACAGGGAACGTGTCACCTTCGGCTGGGCGAACCAGAAGCAAGCTGTGGTTATGCAGGTAACAAAAAATACGGACGCAAACACGGTGCAGGTGGCAAACGACGTCATGAAGCAACTGGGAGAACTGAAAGCCACCATCTTTCCCGCGGACGTCGATTACCTGATAGGGTACAACCAGGCGGACTTCATAATGCACGCTGTCTGGCAGTTAGCGACCACTCTATTTCAGGGTTTACTCCTCGTCTTCCTCGTAACGTACCTCTTTTTGAGGAGGCTTCCAGCCTCTATAGCGGTGTGCGGCGCTATTCCATTTTCGTTGATCATCACGTTTATAGCCATGCGCCTTTTAGGTTACACGATCAACCTCATGACGCTGTCTGCCTTGACTGTGGCAAGCGGCATGGTCGTCGACAACGCCATAGTTACTACCGATCAGATCATCTATCACATAGAAGAGGGAGAGCGGCGGAAGACTGCTTCTATGTTGGGGGCAAGCGAGGTGGGGAGTGCCCTCGCCGCCTCGACACTGACGACGCTTTCGGTGCTATTACCTTTGATATTCATCACGGGGTTGGTCGGGATATTCTTCTCCTCCCTATCCGTGGTAATGAGCCTCGCAATAGCGGCGTCCCTTGTAGTCTCTCTGAGCTTCGTGCCGATGATGGGAGGGCAATTCTTCCATCACCACGAGGACACGTGGCGTGTTCACAAAACCACCGAGCGATTCTTGGAATGGCTTGAACGTCACTATCGCATGCTGTTGGGCCTGTCGCTGAGAAACAGGGGCAAGGTCATAGCGGTTGCGGCAGTTTTGCTAATCCTCACCGTGGTAGGCTTTACGCGCATAGGAACAGAACTCGTGCCCAGATCTGACTCGGGATCCGTGTGGGTAGACTTCCGCCTGCCAGAGGGAATCCGCATGGAAGAAACAGAACGGGTCGCCAAAGAGATGATGGCCTACGCCATGGAAGGCATCCCAGAGGCAGAAACGGTATATATATACGGGGGGAGCAGCGGCGGCGGCATGAGCGCCATGAGGGGCGAAAGCTCGAATACGGGCAGCGTAGGCATTGAGCTCACTCCAAAGGGCGAGAGAGATCGCTCCGCCTTCGCCGTGGTGACACAATTGAGGCAAGAGCTGAGCCAAAGGCCTGGCTTTGAAGCGTTGAGCGTGAGTGTGGCTTCACCCATCATGATGGGTGGGAGTAGCAAGCCAATCGTCATAGAGCTTTATGGCGATAATATTACAGAGTTGCTCTCATACGCCGAGCGCATCCAAGAGAAGGTGCAAGATATACCTGGGGCCGTGGACGTGGAAATCACGCAGAAACCCAACAGGCCAGAGGTGTGGATAGAGGCGGATAGAGAAAAGGCCTCACTTCTTGGGGTTACCACCAGTAATATAGCCCAGGCATTGAGGGCCTATTATTACGGTGTCGAATTTGACGAGGATTACTGGGAAGGCGATGACAATTACGAGATATGGGCTCGCCTTGAACCGGGCCAGCGCCATTCCTGGGATACGCTGAACAAACTGTTGGTGCCATCCGTTACAGGCGAAATGGTTCGCCTTACGAATGTGGCTAGGACTATCGAAGCCTTTGGCCCCCCTGAAATCCACAGGAAGAATCGCCAGCGATACGTGACAATCGAACTTGACACAGAAGGGCGTTCCCTTGGACAAGTGGCGGCTGACATAGAAAACGCTCTCCCCGAAATAACGCTCGAACCGGGAATGCACACTGCCATAAGCGGAGATGTGGAAGATCTCAGGGAGACGTTCATCCAAATGGCCGCTCTGATATTGCTCGGCATAATTCTCGTGTATATAATCATGGCCGGGCAGTACGAAGCATTTCTGGACCCATTCGTGATCATGTTCAGCATCCCCTTCGCCTTGACCGGCGTGGTGTGGGGGCTTCTGATCACGCGCGTTTACCTCTCGCTTCTAGCTCTCTTGGGGATCGTAATGCTGGTAGGAATCGTCGTGAACAACGCCATAGTGTTGGTGGATTATGTCAATCTCTTGAGAGCCAGGGGGTCACGCTTGCACGACGCGCTGCTCGAGGGGGGCGAACGGCGCTTGCGCCCGATATTGATGACCACGCTGACCACGATCTTAGGGATGCTTCCTATGGCCCTGAGTCAAGGTGAAGGTGCCGAGATATGGAGACCCTTAGCCGTGTCCGTCATAGGTGGGTTGTTATTTTCCACGCTTGTTACGCTCGTTCTGGTACCTGTAGTTTACAGCTTGGTAGAAGAAAAGGTGAGGAGAAAGAAACGCTTCGTCGAAGCTAAGGAGGGAGCCCAGGCTTGAAGATGCTTTGGATCATCTGCAACGAAAGCATAGCCGAAGACGTGAGGGATGCCTTGGAGGGAAACGGCGTCTCAGGGTATACCGTGTGGAGGGGTGTACTCGGAACGCACATAGGCCATAAGACGCATTGGGGAGACGCCATATTCCCAGGCCACAACTGGACCTTCATGGTGGTGGACGAGGAAGAACATATAAATGGTGCGATACAGCGCCTCAAGGATATGAAAGGAGAGGATCGCTATCATAGGGCCGGCATAAAGGCTTACATGCAGGATGTGAATGCAGTCGTGTGAGGGGGTCAATCCCCCTCTTTCTCTTCGGCCAAAAGCTTCAAGAGGACGGGCTTTGCAGGAGGGCGAAAGGTGCCGGGGTGGAGTTTTTCCAACGGTACGCCCGTAGCGCGCGATATTTCGCGCAGGACAATCTCCCTGCAACCCCTTCCCTGACATGGTCCCATCCCCACGCGGAGCAACCTCTTTATCTCATCGAAGGTGGTATAACCAGCCTCTATGCACTTCCTGATCTCCCCGAGCGTAACTTCTTCGCACCTACAGACGATTACATCGTCATCCATGAGATTTCACCCTTATCGCCCTTATATCCAAGACGAAGCTTTTCGGCACCACAACATGCACCACCAAGGTCTTGTCGCGCTGCGGCTCCTGGACCTTAACGATCATCCCCGTGGCCACCGGCTCTCCCACCCTGTTCAAGCACTCCACCTCCATGCCCTCTTCGGGACAGGGGATCATTTCGTAGGGGAGTTTAATCAGCGCTTCATCCTCACCCCCGTAGGTGAGATCGACTACAAAGCAAGCCAACCCTGGGCACTTTGCCACGCACATGGCACATCCTGTGCACTTTGCGTAATCGACTTTGGGGAGGTCATTTATGTCTTCGAACGGCAAGACCGCCCCTGTGGGACAGCTCGTATGACACGGGTCGCACGGTATTGGTTTGGGGCATTCTATTATTACAAGGCCACCCCTTTTGTTATCCCAAAGCTCTGTCGGCGGTGCGGCGGCCTTCGCCATCTCCTGCGTCAAAACGCCACTCGCAAAGTCATCGAACTTCAACACCTCTTCCCTCCCACATTTCGATCATTATCTTAGATATGCCGGACCTCGCCTTGCTCCCGGCTTCGCCGCCGCGCAAGGCATCGAGGCGCCTCCAATACCCTTTCAGCCTTTCCTCGAAGACCTCTTCGTCGACATGTCCAAGGGAATGTGCAGAAGTCAAACCGGCTATGCGTCCTTCCACCATGGCCGTGGATGCTTCTTCTATCCCAGCTGCATCCCCAGCAATCCATATATCGGGACGAGACGTGCGCATCGTTCTGTCCCTCACGGCCACATGGCCTGCCAGCTCCGGCACATAGCACATCTCACATCCAGCCTGCCAGAGGAGCTCGCACGTGGGGGTAAGGCCTACGGCCATGCATATGACGTCGCATTCGATGAATCTCTCATCTCCCACGAATGCGCCCCTTTCATCAACAGCCTGAATGACAGCGCCCTCCACGGCACTCTCCCCTATCGCCCGCTTCACCGTATGGCGCAGATATATGGGCACGCCCAAACGGCGCACCTTGGCGGCGTGCACCCAATATCCTCCTACCTTGGGCGCAAACTCCACAATGGCTACCACGTCCACACCCGCTTGAAGCAATTGATAGCTCACGATGAGGCCGATATTTCCAGCCCCCACCATGAGGACTCTCTTGGCAGGCTTCACACCATAGACGTTCATGAGCGTCTGTACAGCCCCGGCACCGTAAACGCCGGGGAGGTCGTTGCCGGGGAAAGGGATGAGCTTTTCAAGTGCTCCGGTAGCTACGACGACCTTCTTGGGTTTTACTTTGAAGTACCGCTCCTCCCCGACCATGCATGTGACAACGCCGTCGCAATAGTAGCCGAGGGCCGAGCAATTGGTATAGGCCTCTACGCGGTCGCCAAAGCGTTCGAGCTCGCTTACCAAGATCCTTGCAATCTCGATGCCGCGCGTGCCAGCATGTTCCGCAGCGGACCCAAAGAACTTATGCGTCTGCTTGATAAGCTGCCCTCCCAGGGCAAGGTCTTCGTTCAC
>LGFQ01000082.1 GCA_001508935.1 Synergistales bacterium 54_24 | reverse complement strand
ACTGCAGACCTCCGGTTAGAGAGCGGATGGGACGATCTGCGCCTGAACTGCACAGAGTCGCGCGCTCGGGCTTTCTTGAAGGTTCAAGATGGCTGCGACCGCTTCTGCGCCTATTGCGTCATACCCTTCGTGAGGGGCAGGCCCGTCAGCCGAAGCCTCGACGACGTGGAAAGCGAAGCGAGGAGGCTCGTCGAAGGCGGCTGCCGCGAGCTCATCCTCACGGGTGTAAACCTCGGGCTATATGGGAGCGACATATCTTCTTCTTTAGGCGAACTGGTGAGGCGCTTGGGACGCATCGAGGGTTTGAGCCGGCTGCGTTTCGGTTCGATCGAGCCTTTCGCCGTGAATGAGGAATTGCTTAGAGCGTTGGCCGAGACGCCGAAGTTTTGCCCCCATCTCCACATACCACTCCAAAGCGGCGATGACGGCGTTTTGGCCAGGATGGAACGCGGTTATACGAGCGCCGATTTCGCTAAGATGGCAGAGCGGGTCCGCGCAATTTTGGGAGAAGACGTGCACCTGAGCACAGACCTGCTCGTCGGTTTTCCCGGCGAGGACGAAGCCGCCTTCGGCAGGAGTTTAAAGCTTCTGTCCTCTCTCGGTTTTGGAAGGCTTCATGTATTCCCTTATTCCCCCAGGCCGGAGACTAAGGCCTGGGGTATCGCGAAAAAGGTCGGGCGAAAGGTCGCTCACGAGCGCGTCAGAGAGGCGATCGCACTCGGCGAAACGCTGCTCGACCGCTACGCCAGTCGCTGGCTGGGCAGGGAGGTGGAGGTGCTCGTGGAAGGGCGCACCGGTGAGGTCTCTTTCGGATATACGCGCCATTATCTGCGCGCCGAGGCGAGAGGGAACAGTGCGACCCATCCGGAGGTCCGCGTCAAGGCGCTGAAGGTGCAAGACGGAGGGTTGAGTGGTATCGTTATGGGTGATTTTCCCGACGAGGAGGAGCGCTCATATGGATCTGCAGCAACTTGCCAGACTGGTCAGCGATAAAACCGGAATACCTTGGGGCCCTCGCAATGCCGAGAGGGCACTTGCCGCCGTTTTCGTAAGCGATAGCCTCTGGGAGATTGCTCATAAAAGCGATGAGCCGCTGCCCGCGGTGTCGGCTCTCGTCGGGCTTTTGCTGGAGGAGGGGATGCTTCGCGCCTCCTCCGAGGGTATCTTTTTGACGGAAGATGGAAAGGCTTTTTGTGAAAGCATGGGAGTTTCCCCTTTTGAGGATCACACCTGCCCAAGCTGTGGGGTGAGAGGCCTGAGCCTGGATAAATTCAAAGGAGCCCTGGAGCGCTTTTATGAGATTCAGCGCGATAGGCCGGAGGCGGCTATCCGATATGACCAAGGGTATGTAACACCCGAGACGACGTTCGCCAGGATCGCCCTGGCGGACGGGAGGGGCGATCTGCGCGGAAAAGACGTAATTATCTTCGGCGATGACGATTTGGTGGGGCTGGCGCTGGCTATGACGGGACTTGCGAGGCGAGTGGCCGTTGTGGAGATAGATGAGCGCATCGTCGAATTCGAGAGGGAGGCGGCCGTAAAGCTCGGGTTGAATTTTGAGGTGATCATGCGCGACGTGAGGCTTCCCCTGCCGCAGGAGCTCTTAAAGCGCTTTGACACGTTTTTTACTGACCCTCCGGAAGCCGCGGAGGCGATGCGCGTCTTCGTGGGGCGCGGCATATCTGCCCTAAAAGGAGTGGGTGGAGCCGGCTATTTTGGCCTCACGAGGGTGGAGAGTTCGCTCGTCAAGTGGCGGTCGGTAGAGCGCCTGCTCTTGGATATGGGGGTTACGATCACCGATATAATTCATCATTTTAATGAATATGTCAACTGGGGCTATCTTGAGCAGATGAAGGCGTGGGAATTGGCACCCGTCAAGCAATTTCCGTCGAAGAATTGGTATTATTCTTCTATGTTCAGGATAGAAGTGGTGGAATCGGTCGAGGTCCCTAATGCCGACGCGACCGGCAGGGATATATATACAGATAGCGAGAGCTCCACTGTATGAGAGATGAAAGCGGCGAAGTCGTCTCCGGCAGGAATTGACCTCGGCGCCCGTTACGCCAAAATCGCAGTGAACGGAGAATCTTCCGTCCGCATGGCGAGAAACAGATGGGGAGGTCGCTTCACCTCTGCCGTCGTAGTTAGGGCGGGCAAGGGATGGCTTGTGGGCGCGGAGGCGGAGCAGGCGTTCGTTCGCTTTCCAGAGAGCGCGTGGTGGGGCACGATGCGCCGCGACGGCGCCTCAGAGGACATCTTTATAGGTGGACGAATGTGGAAGGCCGAAGAGGCCCTCGCGCCGCTCTTCCTGTCGCTCAGGGAGGATGCGGAGGTCGAGCTCGGGAGGGTCGTCTCGTCTTGCGTCATCGCCCTGCCGGTCGGATTTCCTCCGCAAAGGCGGGACGTCGTAGATAAGGCAGCCAGGGTTGCCGGCTTTGACGAAGTGGCGTTCGTCGATAAACCCGTGGCGGTTGCGCTTTCATCCGGCGTCGACGGGAAATTTTTTGTGATTCATGTCGGTGCGATTTCCACCAGCGCCTCGGTCGTCGTCGTCGAAGGGGGCAAGGGCCATCTCCTCGAAAGCAGGTCTATCGATATAGGTGGTGCCGATTTTGACGGATCCTTGGCGCGCCATCTGCAGGAAAAGGTTTGTGACCTCCGCCTGGACGAAGGAGACCCTCGATGGAGGGCCCTCCTCTTTCAGGCCGAAGAGCTCAAAGAGGCCCTTTCCTTTGTGGAAAAGGCGTCGTGGTTTCCCGTTGCGGCTGGGTTTGCGAATGTGCGCGAGCTCGCCGTAAGCCGCGGCGAAATTGCCCCCCTTTATTTTCCTTTAGTAGATTCCATATTGAAGCTGTGCGAGCCGCTATGGCGGCAATGTGGCAGGCCAAAGGTTATACTCGCAGGGGGCGGCAGCAGGCTCCCTTCGCTCAAGGTGCAGATAGCCGCGCGCCTGTCTAAGCCCATTCCGCTTCGCTTTCCGCCCGAGGAGGCAGAAGCCGTGGGCGCGCTACTGTCGGCGCAAGAGGAGCGCACCCCTCATGTCCTCGCTTCTAACGTGGGAATAGTCACGGCCGGTGGCGACGCGGCGTTAATCTTAAAGTGCGGAACGAGGCTTCCAGCCAGGTCTACCAGGCGTTTCGCAGTCATGGGCGGTGGCAGGATGAACGTGCGCGTAGTCAAAGGGAAGGCCGACTTGGCGCTGGGAGATATCGTGGGCGATTTGGCGATCGAAGCAGCCGACGGCGAAGAGGTTACGGTGACGATTTCCGCCGATGTCGGTGGCACTTTGAGCGCAAGCATATCCAGCACGAGAGGGCTTCTTGCGCACGAGGTGTTTCACCTCGGGCCTCAGGCCTCGGACTTTTATGGCCGCCGTGAGAAAGCAAAAGCCATGAGGGCAAAAATGGCCCGCCTCGCTGCCGGCCTCAGTCCCCATCATAAGCGCCGCCTGGAAAAGCTTTTGGATAGCCTTAAGGATTTAGAAGACGGCGACGATAAGCTTTGGGAGAGAGGGGTGTCGCTTTTGGAAAGCTTAACCTCCCGCCTCGAAGAGGAGAAAGCCGATGGCAGCCCAGAGAGAGACGTGGTATAGCGCCCTTGAACTCCCCTACGGCGCCTCCTGGGACGACGTGAGATCGGCCTTCAGGAGGCTCGCCAGGCGTTATCATCCCGACGTGGCTGGGTCGGAGTGGGCTTCTCATTTCCAGACCATAACCGATGCCTATGCGTCTTTGAGGGCGGAGCTTTTCGGCTCACCGTCCGCGAAAGCCGAGAGGAGCGCCTCTGTGGCGAGGGAGAGCCGAATTGACGAAATCCTCGCCGGCGCAGAGCGAGAGATGGAAGACATCATGCGCGAAGCCGACAGAATTAGGCGCGAAAAAGAAAAATCGCTCCTCTTGCGCCTGCACAGCCGCCGCCTCGACGTCCGCCTGCTCGCTATGGACGCGCTCTTTCGCCTCCGCTCAACCACTTACGCGAAGCGGTAGCCGTCCTGTGCCTTTAGTTGCCGCCTTCACTCCGAAACCCCTCGCATGAAGTCCAGTCATCGCTATCTATTCGTACACGCTCTTCGTTTCCAAGAAGCAGAAAGGCGATCAACAGAACGACCGTCACGACGAAAAATAGAGGCCTGAGGCCGGCCAGGTCGATGAAGAGCCCCAAATCCACTGCGATCGGCGAAAAGGTGTGATGTAATGTCATACCGGAGGTGATGGATGTGGGAATCGTAAAGATCGGGATCACCGTTGACAGCAAAATACTGAAACGCCTCGACGAGCTTGTGCAGTTGAAGGTCTTTCCGAGCAGAAGCCGCGCCATCCACGAAGCTATTTCGGAAAAGCTGATGCGCCTGGAGAAAAGGCGGTTGGCATCGGAGTGCGCAAAACTCGACCCTGATTTCGAACGGTCTTTGGCCGAAGAAGACCTACCTGCGGAGCTTGAAGAATGGCCCGAGTATTGAGGGGCGGGATTTACTGGGCCGATCTGAGTCCGGTAGTTGGAAGTGAGCAGGGCGGAATGCAATCGGTCCTCGTTTTAAGCCACAACGTTTTCAACGAAAGGTCCAACACGGTCATCGCCGTTGCGTTGACGAGCAAGCCGCAACGGGCTGGCTTTCCTTTGACTCTTGAACTTGATAGCGATGAACTTCCAAAAAATCTTGGGTGGAGATCAGCCAGATTTGCACCCTTTCTACAAAACGCATAGGAGAAAGAATAACCGAAGTCACCGATGAGGAGCTCGCCTTGGTTATAGAAGGTCTGAACGAGATCATCGGCAGGTGAGGCAGCACGGAACAGAAACCATGCCTGACCCCATCTGGAGTCGGGGACTTAAAAACCCACAATTTTGGAATTGCCTATGCGAAAGGGCTCTCATCTGAAGGGCCTGTGTTGCGACAAGCCGCCAAGGGCTTGATCGATGGGGTGTTCTTCTTGAGGCGCGCTTGCGATTCGTCGATTCGGGTGCGGATAGACGGTGAGACCAAGAAGAAAGCCGCGCGGGTCCTGGATAAAATGGGGCTTTCGATCTCAGACGCCGTCCGCTGCGTCTTGGCCTGCCATCTTCTGGTAGCTATAGAAAAGACGCTGCACGACCAGGGATTGCACATCTCTTAGATTACGGCAAAGGAGGCGCTCAAGAAATGTCTGCTTACAAAGTTCGGGGTCAGAGTCCTCAAGGGGTATCAAGTCCAACTCCAGTCCAGCCGAAAGAGAAGAGAGGCACACCTGCGCGCAACAATGACAGCCTCATGGCTCGTCTGCGCCTATGCTCCTTCTCTATCTCTAACCTTTTGCCCCATTCTGCAGTATAGGCACTCATCTCTTCCTATGTATTTGACTAATCTACTAACTACTCTCTTCGGTTCCGATCGATAGTTGGATTAACAACCCTAAATCCTTCAAACTTTATAATTTGGTTGAACTTCTCATCGGCACAAACAACTGCAGTGATATGTTCCTTACCATCCGATTTCATCATAGCCAGTTGTATAGCATCGAGAGTTCTGAGGCTGTATCTTGGAGCGTATCGGATCAGGAGTCTTACAGCTTCTTCTTTTTCTTTCTCTCCAAACCGAACAATCTGATAAACTCCTTGGGCTACATCATTAGAAAAAAGCTTCCTCAGGGTGGAGAAAGCTGTTGATTTGACCTCCCCCGTCCTAACTTTCAACCCTATGGCAGAATAGAATTCGATGATGCTGATATCAGAGATGATCAACCTGTGCTCCGGCTCCTCAAATAGCTGATCGACTATTTCTGTTCCTGATTCTTGATGATAACGCTTGACCAGGGAGCTGGTATCAAGAAAGTAAGCGCCCATTAGCGCGCTTCCCGCTGCTGAGCGATCAAATCGGAGAGGTTGCCTTCAATAGAGCTTAACTCTTGACGCACCTGCTTTAGAGTAATTCGAGGATCAGCCTCGCTCCTGATCGAGGCAAGGAACGGTTCTTCACGGAGAGTCTCTTTCCTTACCTGCTCAATGACCTCCCATAGCTTCTGCTGTTGCTCCTCGGTCAGTTCATCAATTGCCTGAATAATCCTTTTCTTAAGGGGTGTTACCATAGTCCATCCTCCTTTATTTTCAGTTTAAAACACGATAACCAAGAAGGCAAGAAAGTTCTGGCGGCAACTGACGATGCTGGTCAATGTTTACCAAACGACTTCCACTGAATATTGAGAGATCTGGGGATCGGCCGTCAAAATGGATAACCCTTCTAATTGAGCCTGGGAGATAAGCAAACGGTCGAAAGGGTCCCGATGGTAATCAGGGAGGGCATAAACATGTAAGGCATGGCTTAAGATGATGGGCAAGTTCTCAATGGCGTTAAGAGCCATCTGCTCAAGGATGAAATGCTCAAGGTCATCAGGCATCTGTAACCTGCCTAATCTGGCTTTAATAGCGATTTCCCAACCGCTGGCGGCGCTCAAAAATAGCTGATTCTTCCCGTCGCCCATAATCTCGCAAGCCTTTTTAGATAATCTTGGGTCATCAGCTATCCACCATAGAAACGCATGAGTATCTAATAGCAGCCTCATCTTTCAAACTCCCCAAGAACATCCTCGGGGAGCGGAGCATCGAAATCATGGGTGATAAATACCTTCCCCTTGGCGCTCCCGGGAAGGCGTCGTGATATTTGTTTCTCTATTGG
>LGFQ01000081.1 GCA_001508935.1 Synergistales bacterium 54_24 | reverse complement strand
GCGTCATGGCTATGGCTTTTACGGAGGCCGTTGCGGCCGAGGAAAACCCCAGTAGGGAGTGGAGCTTTCCCGTCGTTGTCCTTCCTCCGAAGAGCGGGTGGGAAAGCGACGAAGGAAAGTCCGCGTGGCTTGCCTTGAAAGTCGTCATGGAGGAGGCCAATGCCACCAGGGACGGGGTGGCAGGCCGCGACGTCCTCTTTCTCAAATCCCAGCTACCGACGCCTAAAGATGCTCCTGCAGCCGTAGATGAGTGGAGGAAAAATGGCGTAAAGGTGGTTATATCGCTCGCGGATTCCGAGACGGATAAACTTCTCGTCTCCGCTACGGCGGCCGATGACATGCCGCTCCTTTTGGCCAACGGCGAATGGGTCTCTCTCTCCGAGGAAAACGACAGGCCTTTCAAGAATGTCTTTGCCTTCGACTTGTATTATCCCTTCAGGGCAGTGGCATTAGCTAAGTATGCCGCTTTCCGTTACAAAGGTGCGACTGTAGCCATAGAGGCTGACCTTAACGATGGCCAGATGTATCCCGCTTATGACCTCCTGCAGAGGAAACTTAAAGAATGTGGACTTACAACTATGATGATTTGGCACAACCCGGCTCGTAGGGTGCCACTTGCCGAAGATGAAGCGTCGAGCGCCGGGGCAACTATCCTGATAAGCTGTCTCGGCCCGAGGAACCTTCAGACGACCTGGAGGAGGGTAAAAGAGAAGCACCTTCCTCTCGAGGTGTGGTATTCTGGGCCGTTTTTGCCCTCCATGCCTCTTTCTTTGGAAGGGCTTCTGGTGGCGGATCAGGCTCATCCAGCAACGAGAGGCGAGAGCTTCGACGAGCTCGCCACTCGCGCTTGGGAGGCGGAGCGCAAAAAGGTCACCGATCGTTATTATGCTGTCAAGGCGCGTGCCGCAGGTCTTTGCGCCGTCGAAGCGCTAAAGACTTCTGGAGGAAAATCCGTAGCCGATGCGATGAGCGGAGTTTCTGGAATCCCGCTGGGGGACGAGCTCTTAGACATAGACAAAACCACCCATAGACCCGCATCCAGAAAAGTGGCGCTCTTGCGCGTCTCCGAAAAAGGGCTGGCCTTAGAGCACATCGTAGAAGTGCGGTCGTCGGAAGTTCCAGATTCGATAGGCCCCTACACAGGGCGGTGACGGGAGCGGAGCTCTCGCCACAGCTCATTCAGCGGGACGTCTAAGGATATCAGGGCCACAAGCAGGTGGTAGATCAGGTCTGCAGCCTCGCGGACGAGGGCTTCTCTGTCTTTTGTGGCTGTCGCTATGGCCACTTCCACTCCCTCCTCGCCCACCTTTTGTCCTGCCCGCGAGGGGCCCTTTGAAATGAGCCTGGCGGTGTAGCTTTCCTCGGGGGAGGCGCCTTTGCGCTTTAAGAGATAGCGCCACAGCTTGCCAGGGAAGGCGCCGTCGCCTGCCGGTTCGCCGAGAATATTGCGATAAAAGCAGCTCCAGTTTCCGGTGTGGCATGCTGGGCCCAAGGGCTCCACGATTGCCAAGATTGCATCTCCATCGCAATCGAGCCTGAGTTCTGCTACCTTGAGGCGGTTGCCGCTCGTCTTTCCCTTGTGCCAGATTTCCTTGCGCGAGCGGCTGTATAAGACCAATTCTCCTGTGCGCTCCGTCTCCGCTAACGATTCTGCGTTGCCATAGGCGAGCATTAGGACTTCGCCGCTCGTCAGATCCTGAGCCACCACCGGCACCAACCCTTGAGAGTCGAATTTGACATCTTTTAAATCTAAGTTGGCCATATCGCCTTACCACCTAAAGCCTCATGGGAAAGCCCTCTTTGGCAAGGGCCTCTTTCACCTGACGTATGCTGAATTTGCCAAAGTGAAATACGGAGGCGGCGAGGACCGCAGATGCCCCTGCTCTGAGCGCTTCGGCGAAGTGGGCAATCTCTCCTGCGCCACCGGAGGCTATCACCGGCACTTCCACCGTGGAGCAGACGGCTTCCAGTAGCTCGCAGTCGTAGCCGGCGGTCGTTCCATCTCGATCCATGGAAGTCAAGAGTATCTCGCCGCATCCCTTGGAGACAGCTGCGGAAGCCCACGCCACAACATCGAGTCCCGTGGGTTCGGTGCCGCCTTTCACGTAGACTTCCCATCCTCCGCTTGGGCGCCTCTTCGCATCGATGGCCACGACCACGGCTTGGCTCCCCAAAAGCCTCGCGCATTTTGTAATGAGTTCGGGCTCGGCCACCGCCTTCGTGTTTATCGAGATCTTATCGGCGCCGAGGGCGATCAGCTCGCGCGCCTCGTCCGCGCTGGAGATGCCGCCGCCCACCGTGAAAGGTACAAAAAGCCGCTCCGCCACGGATTGAACCCACTGGTGGCGGGTGCGCACGCCCTCGAGAGAGGCAGATATATCGAGAAACGTGAGCTCGTCGGCTCCTTCGTCCATGTAGATCGAGGCTAACTCCGCGGGGTCGCCCGCATCGCGCAGAGATTTAAAGTGTATCCCTTTGACCACTCTGCCATCTTTCACATCGAGACACGGTATTATGCGTCGCATCAGCATTTACAGCTCACCTCTATGGCTGATTTTAAGTCGAAAGATCGTTCATAGACGGCCTTACCTATTACTGCGCCTTCTACGCCCAGATCCCTTAAAGCAATTATATCCTCAACGCTGCTTATCCCGCCGGCAGCTATGAGGGCTAATTCCGGAAAGCTCTTCAATAGCTCGCTATACAACAATAGATCTGGCCCGCCTTTCGTGCCATCGCGCTCTACGGATGTCACCAGAAATCTGAAGTAGCCGAGTTCGGCAAGGTTCGTTATGGCCTTTGAGGGCGAAAGCGGCGTCGCCTCGAGCCAGCCAGATATCGCGACTCTGCCATTTTTCACGTCGACGGCCGGCAGAATGGCCTCTCCGTGGAGTTTCCAGAGTGCCGCCGCTGCCCCTGGATCTTTGAACAGGAGGCTTCCAACCATGGCCCTGTCTGCTCCGAGCGCGAGCGCTGCGCCGACGTCATCTACAGTGCGGAGTCCGCCTCCGTATTGAAGCTTGAGGTTAAATCTTTTTAGCCTTTCGATCGCGCTCAAATGCACCGGATGTCCTCGTTCAGCTCCCTCGAGATCTACGACGTGTATCCAATTGCATCCGGCTTCTTTGAAGCGCAAGGCTACCTCCAAAAGATCTGGTGCCATCTCTTTGGCTGTGGAAAACTCCCCACGCCTCAGGCGCACCACCTTTCCGCCATATAAATCTATAGCAGGGTAGATCGTCATGCTCCACCCTTCCTTTCGAGGAGCTGGATAGTCCTTTGCAGCAAGCGCAGGCCTACTGGTCCACTCCTTTCGGGGTGGAATTGGAATCCTATGATGTTTCCTTTTGCCACAATTGATGAGAAGGTGACGTTTTGCACGGAAGTCTCAGCCGCCGCGTCTTCTCCTACGGGTAGGGCGAAGCTGTGCACGAAATAGAACGCGCTGCCGTCCGGCGCTGCCTTCTGCAAGGGAGAAATCGGGCGTAGCCATCGTATATCATTCCACCCCATGTGCGGCAGAGGGCGGATATCGAGCTTGGATACCTTTCCCTTGATAAGACCGAGACCGGGGGTGGGATCGTCTTCGAAACTGCATTCGCATAATAGCTGCATGCCCAGGCATATGCCGAGGAGTGGGTGACCACTCCTGGTCCATTCGATTATCGAATCCCTCCAGCCGCTCTCCTCAAGTTTTTTGGCAGCCGGTGCGAAGGCGCCGACCCCGGGAAGGAGGATCAGCTCGACGTCGTGCGGCATGTTGGCGGGAGTTGAAGCGATCTGCCAATCGAGGCCGAGGTATCTCAACGCTCTGGCGACGTTGCCCACATTGCCGGCGCCGTAGTCTACGATGACGATCATATCCATACACCCTTGCTGCTCGGCATCGCGTCCGTCACGGTAAGGGCCTGCCTTAAAGCCCGACCTATACCTTTAAATATCGCCTCTGCCAAATGATGGTTGTTATCGACGACCAGGGTATGGACGTGGAGGGAGAATTGGGCCTCCCTGGTTACCGCCTTCCAAAACTCCTCTAAAAGCTCTAAGTCGTAACCGCCACAGCTCGGAGATGTGAAGGGAGCATTCCAGGTGAGACTGCCCCGTCCGCTCAGATCCACAGCCACGATGACCAGCGTTCCATCCATCGGCATGGCGCACCAACCGTAACGGTTGCGGTATTGCTTGGAGGCCTCCTCTTTTACGGCTTTCCCTAAGACGATGCCCACATCTTCCGTGATGTGATGGGCGTCGACGTCCACATCGCCGTCGGCATGACATCTCATCTTCCAACCAGCGTGATGGCACAGCAGCTCTAACATGTGTCTCAAAAAACCGCACGGCATCTCAATGGCTACGTCGCCTGGCTCAAATTCTACAGATAGAGAGATCGCCGTCTCCTTTGTCTTTCTCTCTGCGTCGCTCATTCGCTTTTTGGGCTCCTTTCCTTTGTGGTCTCGAGCAATTTTTCCACCAGCGGCAAGATGGATGACCAGCCTCGCTGGATGCCGTATCTGCTGGCAACCATACGGAGGGAGACAGGGGCCACCTCCTCGAGCACTGCCAAGTGATTTGCCTCGAGCGTGGCCCCGGTTTGCACGATGTCGAGGATGCAATCGGCCAAGCCCAACCTCGGGGCCAGTTCGACCGATCCGTGCAGGTGAACCACCTCTACTTGCACACCCTTAGAGCTGAAATGGCTATCGGCGATCCTCGGATATTTCGTGGCGACCTTGAGCCACATAAGGGCGCTTTCGTGCCCCATGAAACGCGGAGCCACCGCTTGGGGTCCAGCTACCACCAATCTGCATAAACCTCGTCGCGTATCGGCCAGCTCTATGAGCGTTGCGTTTGTCTCCCACAGCACGTCGCTACCGGCAAGCCCTATATCGGCTATGCCGCTGTGCACGAAGAGGGGAACATCCATCGGTTTGGCCAAAAAATATCGCCATCCGCCATCCTCGATGACCAGACTGCGCCCCTTATGGCTTAACTTGCCGGTTGGCAGGCCGATCTCTCCCAACACCTCCACCGCTTCATCGAAGACGCGACCCGTGGGAAGGACTATAGAAAGCATCATTGTCTTACCTCCAGCAGCCATTCATCGAGAGATAGTGCAGCTTGGTCCTTTGTAGACTTCACGATGCGCGTCGATGCGTCGCACCACCACGACAGACCACGCTGGCGAGCCAGATCCAGAGCGATAGATGCATCGCTGTGCCAGCTCATCTCCACTCCTATATCCAGGCTCACGAGGTGTCTGGCCAACGCCACTGCGTCGGATGGCGACGAAGGGCCGCACCATAAAAGCAGTTTGGGAACCGCATCGAAATCGGACCTGCTCAAGGCTGAAGCCAACCTCTCAAGGTTGAGAGCAAAGCCCACAGCCTGTCCCAAAACGCCATATTGAGCTAAAAGCCTGTCGTATCGCCCGCCTCCTCCTATGGGCACGCCTACGCCCTCTAAGAAGACGTCGAAGACGGGGCCGCTGTAATATCCGAGTTCGCGCACGAGCCCCAAGTCGAAGAAGGATATCGAACCGTATCCCAGCTCTTCGAGCGAATCGGCGATGCTCTTAAGGGATGCCAGGGGCTCAAATGAGCCGAAAAGGACGCTTGCCTCGTCGATGACGTTTTTCGCTCCCTTGAGGTTTGGGAGTGCCTGAAGGAGCTTGCGCCTATCGCCGTCGATGGCCTCCTTTTTTAGCGTCGCGTAATAGGCGGAATAATTGCCGCCCTGAAGACATGACAAAAGCTCTTCAGAGACCGGAGTCGGGACCCCTTCGAGCGCGGTGGCGATCACGTTTGCATCTCCGAGGACTAAGCGATACCCCCTCAGGCCCAACTTCTCCAAGAACTCGAGCAGAAGCGAGATGATCTCCACATCTGCCCCTCTTCCCTCCCAACCTATGAGTTCCGCTCCTAATTGATATCCCTCTATGTCGTAGTTGGGCGAGGAGGGAATTCTAAATAGGCGGTCGGCATAGGATATCCTCAGGGGGCGTTCATGGGGCGGGTGGTGGGCCGCGCAATAGGCTACGACACCGAGCGTGATATCGGTCCGCAAGCAGCACGGTTCTCCGTGAGGTGAACTTAAGGGTATGATTCTTCGCTTTAAGTACGGCGAAAGCTTGTCCAGCGCTGTCTCTAAGAGCTGTAACCCCGACGGCCAGAACGGACGGTAGCCATAAGAAGCGAAAATGGAAAGGAACGAGGCTCGGCATCGTTCCATCGCCTCGGCCAGCTCAGCACCGATGTTTTTGCACCCTTTGGGTATCCGGTTCATCTTCATATCTCCTCAATTCCACCTTTCGTTGCTTCAAACGAAGAAATCTCATCCGGCAAATGCTCAGCGAAAACCGCCGTCTCGGCAATATTCGCTCTCTTTAACTCTTGCGTTTCTTTGTATCCTCGGGCTTTTATTTCCCGCAGGCCACAGGTTTTGCACTTGCCGACATTAAGACATTCTATTAACTAAATAGTATGATACGAAAACAGCCTGGAAGCAATGATATCATGGAGGTGGACTGTTTGTAAAGGGCTGTCGCGTCGGAGGATGTGAATGTGAATGTGAATGTGAGGGTGAGAGTGAATGTGAATGTGAACGTGAGAGTGGAAGTGGGTAATGAGTAATGAGTAATGAGTGAGGTGCGAGAGGCAGGACGAAAAAAAGTTAGTAAAGGCT
>LGFQ01000080.1 GCA_001508935.1 Synergistales bacterium 54_24 | reverse complement strand
CGATGGCTGGGGAGCGGGCGTATTGGGTTTTGGAGAGGACGGAATCCCCCAAGTTTCCCTATAGGCTTTCCATAGTGAGGGGAGAGGCGGTATTGCTCGCCTTGCTGGTGGGGGACCGCTGGCCCGGGAGTAAGGGAAACATCTTTTGTCTCAGGGACGACCCGCGCCTCTCGCCGGAGCCGCTCGAGGAAGTGGAGCGAGTCCCCGTGGTCAACATGAGGCGCTACGGCAAGCGCCTGTCGATAGTATTGGACAGGACGAGGAGAAAGCGCTGCGACTTTCTCTTCCTCGAAAAGCGGTACAAAGACGGCAGGGGCACGTACGAACAGATCTTCTGGCAGACCCAGAAGGGTTTGAAGGAGCGAAAGACCAAGACGCGCTTCGCCGTGTACAACAAAGGCGAAGAGGCTCTACACATCGTGATAGACGCGCACGAGCGTTACCCCTGGAGGTTTGCCGGCTGCCGGGAGGAGCGCTCCGTCTTGCCCGCTGGGGATTACGCGTTGCTCGAAAATGGCGAGATCGCCGCCGTGGTGGAGCGCAAAACCATGGAGGATATGGTCTCCAGCCTTTCGAACCTGCGCATACTCCACCAGGCCGTGAGCGAGCTTGAGGCATATCCCTTGTCCGCGCTGGTCATCGAGGCCGAGTATGCCGACTTTTTGAAGCCCGACAAGATTCGCCCCTTGAACCCTTCCTACTGCGCCAGGGCCTTCGCGGAACTCGTCGCCCTTCATGCTTCGGTAATCGTGCATTTCGCCGGCAGCAGGAAGCTGGCCAATTTTTGGACCTTGGCCTTCTTTCGGGCCGTCTCCGGCATGAAGGAAGAGCCGCAGTTTCAGCTTCCTTTGGAAATGCCCGCATACGTGAGGTCGCCGGCGCTGCAGAGCAGGGTCTCTCTCCGCGTGAGGGACGCATTGAGGGAGTTGCCCGAGGAATTTCGCTTTCGTGAGTTGAGGAAAAAGCTCTACGACCTCCCCGAAGCAGCCCTGCGGCGCGCTTTGAATGACATGCGCGACCTCGGCCAGGTGGAGTGCAGGGGAAAGGGGAAGACGGCGCGGTGGGTGCGGAATGCGGCTTTTTGAGGGCGCTGTATTCGCTTGTCTCGGTGCGGTGTTGATCTTATGGACAGAGCTTGCCGGCGTTGCCATGGGCGCCGACATTGAAGATCTCTTTCTGCCTCAATGCGCCGCGTTCTACCTCAGAGCCGACTACGACGCGCCGCTGTTGGAGAGCGCCTTTCAGCAAAAGCGCGACGAGGAGTGGAATGCGCGTTATTTTTCGCCTTGGACCGCCGATGGATTCGCCCACTCCGTCTCCGACCTCCTCTATCCCTGGAGGGTTTACGGAGATAGAGAAATCTTCGGGGAGAACGGCCGCCCCAGGGAAAGTTCCTGGCTCAATGACTTGCTAAAAGGTGCGAATTTCGCCGCCTTCAGGTCGCTCGATATTCGAGGCGTGATATTGGAAGAGACAAACCTGCGCGCCCTTCCGACTGGAAAGCCGCTGTTTTTGGCCCCTCCCTCTTCGTATGAGGGTTTTCCCTTCGATTACGCTCAAGTCTCTGCCCTCAATGTGGGTGAACCCGTCAGGATTTCCCACCTCTCCGAGGATCGTTCGTGGGCTTTGGTCGAGACCGGTTATGCCGCCGGCTGGATCGACTCTCGCCGCGTCGCCGCTGCAGACGACTACTTCGCAGAGATACGCGGCTATGCGAATGGGCCCCTCGTGGCGGTTACGAAAGACGGCGTGGCGATGTGCGACTCAAATGGGCGCTTTCGCTCCCACGTCAGGATAGGCAGCGTCTTTCCGCTGAAAAAAGACCTCTTGTATGAATACGAGGTTGCGCTTCCTGCAAGCGATGGAAGCATTGGGGCAAAAGTCGTCTCGGGCAGTATCTCAAAAGGTGCGTCCGGGCGTAAACCCATCCCCTTTACGCCTCGGAACGTGGCAAATTTGATCGATGAGATGTTGGGGGCAAGCTACGGCTGGGGTGGCCTATACGGGAATAGGGATTGTTCCGCTGCCGTGAGGGACCTCTTCGCTCCTTTCGGCATTTGGCTTCCCAGGAACTCTGCGGATCAGGCCGCGTGGGGGCGCACGGTGTCGCTTCAGGGGTTGCCCAGGGAGGAGAAGGAAAAGAGGATCGTCGAGGAGGGGATACCCTTCGCCACACTCCTCTATAAGGAGGGGCACATCATGCTTTATATAGGCCACTACAGGGGGAGGGCCATGATCTTTCACAACATGTGGGGCATAAAGACGCTCGAGGGCGGCGCCGAGGGCA
Source organism: Synergistales bacterium 54_24 (assembly GCA_001508935.1). Lineage (GTDB taxonomy): Bacteria > Synergistota > Synergistia > Synergistales > Thermosynergistaceae > Thermosynergistes. The sequence goes on along the minus strand of LGFQ01000080.1, from coordinate 4,452 downwards.
GACGCGTGGTGGGCAAGGCGGTCATAACCACCCTCTCCCCGGGCGCTGAGTTTGCAGACATCCACCCAGACGGACTGCTCATCGATGCCATCACGGCGATGACGTTTCTGGTGCCCTCTGAGCGAAGCGGGCCTCGCCGCTTTTGAGGTAGATCCCCGTTCGCAATAATGTTGCTCGATATGGGTTGTTAATGGCTGCGATATGTGGTAATATAGCCACATAAGAATAGGAGGCACCATGAAAGATTTGGTCGAGCGCAAGGCGGCGATATTGAAGGCGATTTCTCACCCCGTGAGACTTTCCATCGTGGAAGAGCTTTTTAGGGGGGAACGGTGCGCCTGTGAGTTGGCATCTCTTTTCCCCGTGGATCGGACCACGGTGAGCAAACACCTGGCGCTGCTGCGCCGCTTGGGGATCGTGGAAGACCGAAAAGACGGCCTGAAGATCTACTACCGATTGCGCATGGGTTGCCTCGTAGACCTCCTGCGGTGCCTCGATGGGGTCCTCGCAAATGACGCAAGATGCTGCGACGATTCGGGTGAAGGGAGGGAGAAGCGATGAGGATTCAAATTTTGGGGACGGGATGCCCCAAATGCAAAAAGTTGGCAAGCCTTGCCGAGGAAGCTGCTAAGGAATTGGCGTTGGACTACGAACTTGAGAAGATCACCGACATAAACGACATCGTCTCTTTTGGGGTTATGTCCACACCGGCGCTGGCCGTGGATGGCAAGATTCTCGTATCAGGCAAAGTGCCTTCTGCTCAGGAGGTAAAACAGCTCCTTGAGGGGGCCATGAAATAGCCATAAAACGAGGATTGTGCGAGACCGGTGAAACCCCTGCTTTAGGGCGGGGGTTTTAAAAAGGTTCACTATGTGAATTTTATTGCACATATAGATCGAGGCAATGTAGACGAACTTGAGGGGTGGATTCGATGAGCGCGGAGCTTAAAAAATTTTCTTATCTTGCCGTTTTATTTCTCCTTTTTTATTTTATGCCCGTAGACAGCTTGAGGTTGCAGAATGCGGCGATCGAAGCCTTGGCGATGATGCACGAATATGCCAGAGAGCACGTGCTGCTGTGCCTCGTTCCGGCATTCTTCATCGCTGGGGCGATCAGCGTCTTCGTCTCTCAGCAGTCGGTGATGCGCTACTTGGGGGCGAGCGCGAAGCGCTGGGTAGCCTACGCGGTGGCGGCGGTCTCCGGCACGGTCCTGGCGGTCTGCTCCTGCACGGTCCTGCCGATCTTCGCGGGCATCTACAAGCGTGGGGCCGGTTTGGGTCCGGCGTCGGCTTTCCTCTATTCCGGCCCAGCCATTAACGTCTTGGCGATAGTCCTCACCGCGCGCGTCCTGGGGTTGGAATTGGGAGTGGCCAGGGCAGTGGGCGCTATCGGCTTTAGCGTCCTCATCGGCCTGTTGATGGACTTTATTTTTCGCCACGGGGAAGAAGAGCGGCAGCAGGCTTTTGTGGGGCTGTCGGTCCCGGAGACCGCCCGACCTCTGTGGAAAACGGTCTGGTTCATGGCGAGCATGGTGGCCTTTCTGGTGTTCGCCAACTGGGCCGCGCCGGCGCTTCCTGTAGGGTTTTGGGCTGCCGTCTACCGGGCTAAGTGGGTAGTAGCCGGTCTTGCCCTCGCTTCTACGATCCTTTCGGTTCGTCTCTGGTTCGACCGCGAAGAGAGGGCCGAGTGGTGCGCTTCAACGTGGAGCTATGCCCTGCAGGTGTTGCCTCTCCTTTTCGGCGGGGTTCTGGTCGCCGGCTTTCTCTTCGGCCGCCCCGGGCATGAAGCTTTGATTCCGAACCGCTGGGTGGTGGCCCTGGTTGGAGGCAACTCACTCTTTGCCAACCTCTTCGCAGCGGTCGTGGGGGCCTTCATGTACTTTGCCACCTTGACGGAGGTACCTATCTTGCAGGCGCTCGTCGGTGCGGGAATGGGCAAAGGTCCGTCCCTCTCGCTTTTATTGGCAGGGCCGGCCCTCTCTCTGCCGAGTATGCTCGTCATCCGAAGCGTCATCGGCACGAGGAAGACAGCTGTCTATGTAGCTTTGGTCGTCGTTTTTTCTACTCTTGCAGGAGTGACCTTCGGAGCATTTTTCGGTTGAGACGGGTTTATACATTGCAATCTCGACGAGGCAGGTCTTTCGATCGCGAAATTCGATGCGGCAGTGAGGCAAATCTGATATATGAAATGGCGTGAAAAACGGAGATATTCCGTGATTTGATGAGAAATGATCGATATATGGGCCATATTTCATGGTTTTTAGATGATTGTCAATATTATTCTGATTTTTTGGGATTTGACTGAGGTCGACATACTGACTAATATTAACCTTGGCAATGGTCCTTGAAAGATTAATATGGGAGGTGGATCGCGATGGCTCGCAGAGAGTTGGCTCGGTATGAAGAACCTACTCCTTTCTCTCTATTGCCCGAATTGGACGATTTCTTCAGGAGCTTTTCGAACCTCTTTACGTGGTCGAGCAGGGATGTGCCCCTCGAGATATATGAGGAAGGCAACGACCTTGTGGTAAAGGTGGACGTCCCGGGCGTGGACCCGGAAAAGGTCGAAGTGAGAGCGTATAAAGATAGAGTGGCGATCGGTTCTCAGGAGGAGAGCGAAGAGGAGAAAGAAGAGGGTCGCAAATACTATTATAGAAAACGTCGTGGCGCCTTTAGCTACAATATCGCTCTGCCCGTCGAAGTTGATCCGGAGAAAGTGAAGGCGTCGTTCAAAAATGGCGTCATCGAACTGCGCATGGAGAAAGCCTACAAGGACGAGGGTCGCGTGATCAAGCTCTCATAGCAAGTGCGCTTCAAGCTGTGAAAAGAGGGGGTGGCAAAATCGCCCCCTCTTTTTCTTTGCCTGGTATGGAGCCAGCCTTTAATGTAAAATGACAAACACGGGTGAGTAAAATCAGCGCACAGGGCAGCTCCTCGCATACCGCAGATTACGAAAGGCCGAGCTTTGGGCTTAAGCGGGTGTTTTGGAGTGCTCAAGGGATCGAGTAGTAATGCGTGAAGGAGGAGTGCATATGTTTAACATGCAGAGAAGTTTATGGATCGTTACGGCGATCCTCATCATCGTCTTATTGGGCTTTCCCTCGTTCGTTCACTTCTATACCAATTATCTGTGGTTTGACGCCCTCGGCTTTAGGAGCGTCTTTTTGAGGCGCATTTCGTTCGAGGTGGGACTCGGCATACTTGTAGCTGTGGTATCGTTTTTCTTTCTCTTCACCTGCTGGCGCAGGGCGCGCAAGATCGCCCTCCGCGATACCTTTGCCTCTTACGATTCCCCTTTAACCCAGCCCGTGGCCGGTTTTGCCATTGCGGGCATATCCGGGATCGTGGCGATTGCCAACGGTTTGGAGGCACGAACGCAGTGGGAAACGCTGTGGCGTTTCATCCGTGCCGTTTCCTTTGACAGGGCCGACCCGATCTTCGGCAATGATGTGGGCTTCTATATCTTTCGCCTTCCCTTCTATAGCTTCCTTCAAGGATGGCTGTTGGCGCTTTTAGGGGTTGCTTTGGTAGGTGCCGCGGTGATTTTGCTTGCAGACCGAGTGAGGGAGAGCAGGGAGAGCGGATCGTTTTGGATCTCTAAGGCGGCACAAGCATATCTCGGGACCCTTGCGGGGGGTATAGCATTGCTGCTATGCATCGGGCATTGGTTGGGCCGCTACAATCTCCTTTACTCCACTCGAGGCGTCGTCTTTGGCGCCAGCTACACCGACGTCCACGCTGAACTGCTGGCGTTGAACGTGCTCGTGGCCGTCACGGGGATCCTCGCCGTGTTATTGCCTATCTCGGCTCGGCGGCGCAGTTGGAAAGCTCCTCTCCTGCTCGTGGGTGTGTGGTTGGGTGTGAGCATCGTATTGAGGGGGCTTTATCCCGGCATAGTTCAGCGATATGCGGTCGAACCTAACGAATTTCAGCGCGAACGTCCTTATATAGAGTACAATATCGCCGCGACGCTTTATGCCTTCGACTTGGAAAATTTGTCCTCCCTTTCAATGGTTCCCGCCCGTGAGGTTATGGCTAAAGACGTGGAGGAAAACGCCGAGACGCTGCGAAACGTGCGCCTTTGGGACTTTGCTCCTCTTCTTCGGAGTTATCGTCAACTCCAGGAGATCCGCTCCTATTACGAATTTTACGGCATCGACGTAGATCGCTATGAGCTTGGTGACGAGAGAAGACAATTGGTACTTTCTCCCAGAGAGCTGGACCTGCGCCAACTCCAAAGCCCCACCTGGGTCAACCTACATCTTGAGTTCACCCACGGTTACGGAGTGGTGGCGAGTCCCGTGAACGAGGTCACGTCCACTGGACAACCCATCTTCTTCATAAAGGATCTCCCTCCCGAGAGCTCCGTGCCCATACAAGTGGAAAGGCCGCAGATTTATTACGGAGAAAGTCCATCTTCTTATGCTTTAGTTAAGACGAGCGTTAAGGAGTT
>LGFQ01000009.1 GCA_001508935.1 Synergistales bacterium 54_24 | reverse complement strand
GATAGCCTTCCCCGCCACTGGCGTAGTGCGCACCTTCGTGGGCTCGGGATGACCGTAAGAACCGGTGTTAGCGGCGTCGAGCAACTCCATAACCTTGAGATTGAACTTGCCCGCTTCAAGGACCTTAGATAGCAGTTCGTCCTCGGTGAAGCTCTCGCGGCTCAAGAAATCGAGGAAGGCGTGAAAACCGGCGTACACTTCTTCGTCCTTCTCGCCCAAAACTTGAGCGTGGTCAGCATAGGCGGCACTTCCCTTGAGACCGAAAAGGATAAGGTCATGAAGGCCTCCGATGAGCTCCCCCCACTTTTCGGCCCTCGCCTCTGGCGTAAGTCCTTCTCCCTGACGAATCAGCTCATCGCGGTTGCTGCCGAGCTCAAAGGTCGCAGGCCCCGTCAGCGCTTCAGGGGTCTTTCCCGCTTTATTGCAGGCCTCTTCGTACATATTGCGGGCTTTCTCCCTCATGTCTTCAGCCCTGCGGATCATCCATTCCATGCGCTCCTCATCGAAGTTGACATTCGTGACAGTAGTAAAAAGCGCCTCCAAGACGAAGGAGTCCACCTCAGGGTCCTTAACTCCCAGAGCCCGCGCCCTGTGGGCATACATGGAGATCCTCTTGGTCACGTGGATCAACAGATCTTGCAGGTCTGAAACCTCAGGGCTCTTGCCGCATACGCCGAAGGCAGTACATCCAGTCCCTTTTGCTGTCTGCTCACACTGGTAACAAAACATCCCTTAACCCTCCTGTCTTTTAAATTGATTTACTAAGTTACCACTCATGCTCACAGCTTCAAACCCTGCTCCTCGCCCCTCGTTGGATTGTGGGCCAGAAAGATCTGCGAGCGTCTTCGAGGCTAGATAGGTCAAAAACTCCTCGGAAAGGCGCTTCAAGATGCAGCCGAAAATACAGCGACCAAAAGGACAACTTTCGCGCCTCAAAAGGCAGTATTCCCTTGATGGTTCTCCTTCTATCGCTCTGTAAATATCGAAAAGGGAGATCTCCTCCGGCGGTTTAGCGAGGACGAACCCTCCGTGAGGCCCCCTCGTGGAAAAAACGTAACCCTCCTTTCCAAGGCGCTGAAACACCTTGGCTAAATGCGCCTCTGAGGCCCCCGTAGCCGAGGCGAGCTCTTTCACGCTCATGCGCCTGCGCGACGTCGCCAAAAGCCCCATCCCGTGCAGAGCGAGCGAAGCGGCTTCTGAAAGCTGTATCAACCCCGCCATAATGCTCCCCTTTCATCCATGCTCATTTATACATATTATAATACCAAAATACCAATTTCTGTCAATGCACATTTTCGACCCAAATTCACATCTCGTTTAAGGACCTTAACTCCACTTATTACTCCTGCGACCGCCGTAGCGCGATGGTAGAAAAATACACCACATCGGTCCATTCTTCATCCCAACCGAATAATTCGGCACTATAGAGTAAAATAAACCTAACGATCAGTTACGGCGACTTAAGGCTCTTCTTTAGATAGTATATTTGCTGCATAAAACAAGTTATCCTTGTCGCAAACCTAAGCGTTTTTCTGCTACGTAAGAGCGACCCCGTCCTCGCCTTCTCTTCAACATGATGGTATAATTTAATGCGAGTATGTCTTTAAGCGTTTTCAAAGGAGGGCGTGTTATGTTAGTAGAAGAGCGAGTGAGCGGGCTCGAGCGGGCAATGATGCAGCTCGTTTATCAATCACGCCAGACGGAGATCAGCATATTTCAGCTCTCTGAGGAAATGCGCGACTTCAAAGATGAGATGCGTGTTTTCAAGGACGAGATGAATCGCAAGTGGGGAGATTTGGTGAGGAAAATGGGGACATTCGTGGAGGATATTGTCCTCCCAGGCCTACCGTTGCTGTTAAAGAAGAGCTTCAACTTGGACGTAGATGATATGTCCATCAGGAGGAAGATAAAAGACGCGGATAAAAACATCTGGGAATTTGACGCCGTAGCCACGAGCGGCGATTACGCTTTCCTCGTGGATGTAAAGGGAAATTACGGCAGGCGAAAGGATTTAGAACATTTCAAGGACGTGCTCCTTCCCAAGGCGTGCGAGCTCCTGCCGGAGCTCAAAGGCAAAAAGACGATCGGCTGCATAGCTTCTTTTAACCTTGACCAGTCCATCGTAAATGTGGCTACGGAGCATGACCTCTTTGCCCTTGCCATGGGAGGGGATTATTTGGTGCTTTTAAACGAAAAGGAACTCAAGGAAAAGGATATCCTCCTCTCCTGAGAGCTTTAGGCTCTGGCTTTCCGCCAAATACCGCAGAGGCGCTCGACTACGAAGATATCGTTGGCGTTTTGACCTTTGAATCTGTGCAGTTGGGACAATAGACTTTCGAAAACCACATCGGAGAGATCTTTGTCCATCTCTCCGATGCGGTATTTGTTTATTAACAGGTAATTTGCGATCGAGGCCCAGCGATGAACCTCAAAGCCTTTAAGAGACGGCCTTCTTTATCCTCGAAAGGCCTTCCTTTATTGCGCTTTCGGACGTAGCGAAGCAGAACCTCACGTATTCCTCTGTCTCCCCGGGTACGCGATTCCCAAAGCAAGTGCGCGCCAATACCGCAACCCCAGCCTCGTTGAGGAGATAATCTTGGAGTTCTTCGGCGCCCTTGAGGCCAAGGCTGCGACATGCACCTGTGACGTTTGCGAAGGCGTAAAAAGCCCCTTGAGGTTTCAAGCACTTAAAGCCGGGTATCTCGTTCAGGCCGTCCACGAGCATATCCCTGCGCCTCTTATACGAGGCCACCATCTCTTCTACACAGTCCTGAGGTCCTTCGAGGGCCGCTATCCCAGCCCACTGGGTGAACGTGGCCGTGCATGACACCGAGTTGGTGAGGAGCTTAGAGAAGTGCGCGACCAGCTCTTCCCTTACGACGGCGTAGCCCAACCTCCACCCTGTCATGGCATAGGTTTTTGAGAAACCATCTACCAGTATGGTACGCTCCTTCATGCCAGGACGGGATAAAATGCTGTCGAAGGCCGCGTCAAATATGATGGCGCAGTATATTTCGTCCGCCAATACCCACAGGTCGTGCTTTACGGCAAGTTCTGCAATAAGATCGAGGTCCGAGGATGGTAATACGCCGCCCGTCGGATTTTGCGGCGTATTTATAATTATCATCTTCGTCTTAGGAGTTATGAGCGCTTCGAGTTCCCTCGGGTCGAAGCTGAAGGCCCTCTCTTCCTTCAATGGAAGAGGCACCGGTACGGCTCCTACATAACGCACAAGGGATTCGTAAGCGGGAAAACATGGGGATGGATATATCACTTCGTCCCCCTCATTCACGCAGCAAAAGACACCACAGAATAGGGCTGGTTTGGCCCCAGGGCAGACCACGACTTCTTCCGGCCTCACCGGGACACCTCTACTCTTTTCGATGTAGCGCGCCACTGACTCCCGAAGTTGTTTTATGCCCGCGGATGGACTATAGTGGGTCTCCCCTCGGCGCAGGGCCTCCATAGCTGCCTCTTTAATGTGTGCAGGCGTATCGAAGTCCGGTTCTCCTATGGCAAAGCTTATTATATTTTTGCCCTGTGCCTCAAGCTCCTTCACCTTCGCCAACACGTCAAAGGCTCCCTCTCCCATAAGGCGCTCCCTTCGGTCTGCCAGACGCATATCATTCCCTCCTTCACATAAGATCGTATTGCCGTCGTTAAACCCTTGAAAACACACTTTCTCGGCATAAGCCGAGCACCACACATCCACACCCAACGGAGCTCGGCGTTTTTGTATCATACCACAGTTCGACCACCAGTTATAATGATACTCGACATTGTCTATAAAAAGGAGGCATAAGCCTTGCAAATACTTTCGGTCATGCAATTGGGTGGGCCATTGATGTGGGCGATATTTGGCCTCTCCATCCTGGCTGGCGCGATAATAATAGAACGCCTCGTCTTTTTCAAGAAGGCTTGGGCTGAACCAGAGGAGGTGGAAAGGAAAATAGCGCAAGCCATATACGAAGGCGATAGGACGAGGGCAAGCGAACTGGCGAGGTCTCGCGACTCTTCGTTACATCGCCTTTTTAGGGTAGCCATAGACCATTGGGCGGCAGATGCGGAGGCAATAAAGGTCCTTCTTGAGCAAGAGAGAAGGCGAGAACTCTTCCGTTGGGAACGCGGCCTGGAGATGCTGTCGACGATAGCCCGCGTGGCACCGCTTTTGGGGCTTTTGGGGACTGTTTTAGGAATGGTGGAAGTCTTCCGCACCATATCCACAGGCCGCGGGGCCGACATGCTGTATCTCGCATCTGGCATATGGGAAGCCCTTCTGACCACGGTGGCAGGGCTTTCTGTAGCCATACCGGTCGTCCTCGCTTACGCATATCTCTCTTCCAGAGTGGACATGGTCGAGGAAACGCTATCCCGAGGTGCAGACTTCATCCTCAGGGAAAAACTGCTGAGAGGCGAAGGCACTCGTGATGCTTAGACGTGCGTTTTTGGCTTTCATCCTCGTCGCATTCCTCGCCCCTTCGGTGAAAGGAGCAAACCAGCCTCAGCGCATCGTCTCTTTGGCACCAGCCGCGACGGAAACGCTATTCCTATTAGAAGCCGGCGACCATGTCGTGGGAGTAACTGACTACGACACATTTCCAGAGGTTGTAAGAGAATTGCCCAGCGTCGGTGGTTACAGCAATCCTTCGATAGAGCGCATCTTGTCCCTAAAACCGGATTTGGTGGTAGGCATAAAAACGTTCCATAGAGAATTGTTAGATAGGCTATCTGAAATGGGGATAAAGACCCTTGAACTTACGATGCACCGAAGGCTTTATAACGTAAAAGAATCCATCCTCGCCTTGGGGAAGGCCGTAGAAAGGGAAGAGGCCGCCGAAGCGCTCTGGGGCAAAATAGCATCTGGCCTGGAAAACCTAAAAGAAGAGGTCGCACATCGTTACCGAGACGGTGTTCCGCCGATCCTCGTAGTGGTCTGGCATGAGCCGCTCATCGTGGCTGGAGGGTACAGTTATGTGGATGACATCATGCGAGCGATAGGCTTACCCAACGCTGCTGGTTCCATTCGCTACACATTTCCTCAAATAAGCAGAGAAAAACTCTTGGCCTTAAACCCCAAGATAGTGATCCTGGTCAAGGCCGAAAGGGGAATGTCTCCTGACAGAGATGCCGTAGAGAAGCTGCTCTATGACCTGCCGCTCGACATCTTAGGCATAACAGAGGTTAAAAACGATGCGCTTCTTCACCCGGGCCCTCGCACTTTAGAGGTAGCCCAGGTTCTCGTTGAAGCAGTGGCTGAGGTGAGTGAACATGCGCCATAGCGCCAAGCGACGCGGGCCAGATGTGGATTTGACGCCGCTCGTGGATACCCTTTTCATGCTCATCCTTTTCTTCGTCCTTACGGCGGCTTTCGTACAGGGCAGGATAGATGTCAACCTGCCACGGGTGAGCGGATCTTCTATCGCAGGCACTCCAAACGTTATAGTCGTACAAAAGGATGGCTCTCTGCTCTGGAACGGGAAGCCTACCCCGCTCGAAGAAGTGTCCAACTTGGCTCGTAGCGCAAGCGACAAAGGGCAACCCATCCTGATCGCCGGCGATGAGGAGGCATACTACGGCGCAGTCGTTTCTGTCCTCGACTCGCTTCAAAAGGTAGGCATAGAAAATGTGAGCCTCGCCGTAGGTGGAGAGTCACCGTGAAGCGCTGGACCTTTCCGATAGCGCTAAGTTTGCTCTTTCATGCGCTCATCCTTTCTTGGGCGGCCCTTTGTTTTTATCCGTCGGAAGAGCCAAGACAGAGTCAAATTACCGTTAGACTTGTGAGGATGCCAGCGCTTACAGCTCACGCAGAGGCAGGAAAGATAGAAGAATACCCTGGACCGGCACCTGCTTTTGAAGAATCGAAGACGGGGCAAGCTTTTAAAGCCGAGGAAAACGAAAAAGAGATAAGTAATAACAATGCAAAGAAAAATACAACCACAAAAGCGAAAAACACCTCTAAAACATTGGGAAAAAACCAAAAAGAGGTCAAAAAACTTGAAGATACAGCGAAACCAAAAGCTTTGGAACCCAAAGATACAAAGCCTGCTCCCCAATTAAAAGGAGAGCCTCGCATAGACTCCGCGCAGGAAGGAACTGCCTCGTCGGAGAAAGCCATTGCGCAACAAGGGGATGTCAACGACATGCCTTCGTCGGCACCCTCGCCGACGAATAATAACAGCCCCACGCTACAAGGGGGAGCGAGACTCTACGCACAAAGCGATGTCGTAAAACAGATAAAACCTATATATCCCTTGGCTTCGAGGCGCCGAGGAGAGGAAGGAACCGTTCTGCTCGAGGTAAGAGTCGATCCCTCTGGAACTGTGGAGGAAGTGCGCATCGTCGAGGGGAGTGGATACCCGCTCTTAGATCAAGCGGCAGAACGCGCGCTCAAAGAATGGCGCTTCAGAGAGGGCTCTGGGCCCATATTCCTCGTTCCTGTGCAGTTCCAACTGCAGTGACAGCCTCAAGCCTCTTTGTAGTCATGCCACCACAAACGACTGACTTTTCTTCAAGCGTCCGATTGCGCCTCAGGCGATCTGTGCGGTTGATATTACGATCTCTCTCTGATAAAATTCCTTTTTGCCTGTAGCGTTTTTAGGGCCACTTCTCATATTAGGAGGAATTTGACGGCGATGGCCACGAGTCGAGCGACAAACACTGATTCTATCGTTATGACGAGGGAGGGGTATGAAAAGCTTAAATCCGAGCTGATGCACCTTCGAAGCGAAGGAAGAGAAGAAATCGCAAAGATGCTCGAAGAGGCTCGATCGTTCGGCGACCTCAGCGAAAACGCCGAATATCATTCCGCAAAAGAAGCTCAAGACAAACTGGAAAGCAGAATTCAATGGCTGGAATATCAGTTGAGCAAGGCAAAGGTCGTAGACAGCCACGAAGTCGACACGAGCCGCGTCATGGTGGGCACGACGGTCACATTATACGATATAGACTTAGACAAGGAAGTCACATACACGATAGTCAGCACTCAGGAAGCCGACCCAAAATCGAACCGCATTTCCGCGGCAAGTCCAGTAGGACAGGCTTTGATAGGATCGACGGTGGGGGAAGAGGTGGTCGTCAGAGTCCCCAGAGGGGTCAGAAGGCTAAGGATCCAGGACATCCGCGTTAAATAAAACGATACCTCTGCGGTCCAAAGGCGCATCTTTGAGGGCTGCCTCGACCATCCTCGATGCGAGCTCCGGAAAGGACCAGCCGTAGGCCTCGGCTGCCTTGGGCACTAGGCTCGTGGCCGTCATTCCTGGGATTGTATTGACCTCGAGCACATAAGGTTTATCATCTGTTCCGAGCCTTATGTCCACGCGGCTATAAATGCGACAACCCAGCGCCAGATGTGCTCTTATGGCAGCAGATTGGACCTCTTTGAAAACGCGATCTTCGAGCGAGGCCGGAACGACATAGCGGCTTCTGCCGGGTGTGTATTTAGCCTCGTAAGAGTAAAAGCCGCTTTGTGGCTCTATCTCTATAACAGGAAAGGCGATAGGTTCGACGTCGCCGTCCCATACTGCCACCGTGAGTTCTCTGCCTTCTATACACTCCTCCACCAATATGCGCTGGCCGTAGTGCGCAGCCGCTTTTACGGCGGCAAGAAGGTCATTCGCCGTCGAGACTATGGATACGCCCACGGTACTGCCACAGGAGGTCGGCTTTATAACTAATCTCTTGCCCGCTCTCAAGAAGTTCGATATCTCTGGCCTATCGAGCAGCGTATCCGCATCGCCCGTATCGAGGGCTATCCCAAAGGGGGTGCGAATGCCGCAGTGGCGAAAGATGGCCTTGCTCACTTCTTTGTCCATGGCAAGGGCGCAAGCTTCTGGACCAGAGCATGTGTAAGGAAACCCCAAGAGATCGAAGAGCGCCTGTATCCGCCCGTCTTCGCCCCATCCTCCATGAAAACAGGGGAAGACCACATCTGGAGCTTCTCCTTCAAGAAACGGAAGGAGCTCTTTGGGCTTATTTATATTAGCTGGAATAACGTCATGTCCGCCTTCGCGAAGCGCTGCAAGAACCGCTTCACCGCTCAGTATAGAGATTTCCCTCTCTGGGCTCTCGCCCCCGAACGCTAACAGCACCTTCACCACAATCACAGCTCCGTTTCAAGCTCGTCGAGCTTCCGTATTTTGTCGTTCAAAAAAACCGGCTGTTCCGGATATGCTTTTATCGTCAGGCGCAAACCCGCCCAGTCGTCGTCTTCTACCATATCATCCACGTAGACGAACTCCCATTGATAGCAATGCTCGTCGTAAATCACGCGGTAGACCATCTCGTCGAGGTGGCTGTCTCTCAAGTCGTAGCCCCCCCTCAGAGATAGATGCCACTTCCCCGTAACCGGCATGGAGACGGTCTGGTATAGCTCCTCCCGCTCATCGTAATCATCCCAGGCCATGGGAGACTTGCCGCTGACCCATCGCCTTAAATATGCCGTCCTCATAGAAAATATCCCGGCCTTCCACGTAAACCCCACGTTGGCGCTCGTTATCTCCTGGAGGTCGTCTTTGTGATCGTAATCCCACCAGAGATAGCGCAACCTCCAGTACGGCTTTAGCCGGGGACCGCTCACCGGTTCTTCTTCGCTGCGGGCCTCAACCCCCCACCCGCTCCTGCGGTATGACTCCCCTACTTCTTCGTATTCGCCCCAGAATAACAGCAGACGGGCCTCATTGTGCAAGCCCACCTTCTTCCAAGGGCTGGAAAGGGAAAACTCAGGGGAACGCCAGAGCGTGCCTTCATATGTGACGCCGGCCTCTTTTTCAACCTCCACATCCTCCCGTTCAGACCATAGCACGTTCGCCGTCCATCCTTGATGAACCCAATTTGCCCCCCACTGAGGGCGCCACAACTTCTCGTCATCAGGGCTGCTGTAGGTATACTGGCTCAACAGAAAGAGATCCAACTCCGGGTTCGGACGATATCGCCCGGAGATCTCTCCTTCGAAGTCTTCTTCAGTCCAATAAAATACGGTGGCGTCGGCTTCGAACTCCTCGCTCCAGGAAAGCGAAGTGGACAGGCGCATCCCTACGCCTTTGTCGCTATCGTAAGCGAGGAACGGGACGGCCGAGGCGCCCTCTTTCTTCTCCCTCAAATCTACCGTATAGTCAAAAGGGTACGAAAACAAGAGCGATTCCCCTATGTATATCTTAGGATTCTTCGCCACGAGGCGGTAGCCAGGGATGACGGTGACGTGCGACGTGACGAGCCTATAATGAGGCCTCGGCTGGTCACAGGTGGTTATGGAGACATCGCTCCACCGCCCTACCTGCTCTTCGGGAGGAACGCGTTTGGCATCCCCTTTCGAGATCCACTTTCTCTGCATGGCAGCTTTTGCAGGGGCAACTTCAAGAGAACCACCCTTGAGAAACACTGAGTCAACTTGACCCGATGCGTTATACAATCTCCCCTCTTTGGATAAGAGGTCGTACTCGAGGCGCTCGCCGGAAAGGCGCTTCCCGTCCGATAGCATAACAACTTCGCCGCCGTCTCCCGCCGTCGCCTTGACCACCTGCTCGTAAACGTGATATTCCAGGTGGGAAGCATACAACGTCATGTCCTTCGTGCGGAGCTTGGCGTTGCCCTCGGCGCGCGCAATCCCTTCGGCCTCTTCATAGACGAGATAATCAGCCTCGAGCGTAATCTTTTCCTTTCTGTCGTCTTGAGAGAAAGCCGGAGACCCAAGAAGGGTCAAGAGGACAAAGCAGGTCAAAATCCTTATTACGGACGGAGCCATTCGGCATAAACTCCTCCCTCGAGCCACATCTGGCCGCTGGTGGCCATTCTCCCCCTCGGGGCCTTTACGTAAAACTCCCCCGTTTCAGCCGCTATGCCATCAGGAAAGTGCCAAAATGACGACTCCGGGTTCCAATGGGCCACTGGAGCCACCCAATGAACTTTAGATGACGGAAATTCGATATCGCCGCTCGCTTCATACATGGAACTTTCGGCCATTTTATCTTTGGCGATCCTCCCCAACCGGGAAAAAACCTGCCATGCCTGATCATCGGCCTCGAGCAGCACCTCAAGCGGCTCAGCCACGTAAAAGTCGTCTTCCTCTTTCACCACGCTCGACTTAATCGTCCATTCTCCAGCGGCGTCGGAGCGTCTCATGCTGACGCCTTCCAATGTTCTCCCCTCTTCGACCTTCTCCTGCATCGCGCGTTCTGGAAGGGAAAGGTCTCGCGCTAAGAGCGCCACCAAAAGGCCCAAAAGCGCCAAGGGTATCAACCACCGTAGAGCGTTACCATGCAATCTTCCATTCCTCCTCGTGGCGGACGAGGGAGAGGTCCACTCTCCTTAAGAGGCGCATCACTAAAAGCTTCTGCACGGCTACAACCCTAACCTTATCTTCGGCCAGCCATTCCGTCGTATAGCCGTCTTTCAATGCCCATCGCAGGCTATTATCCATGACGCGCTCCTCAAAGACCTTCAAAGGATACTGCTTTTGAGACTCCTCGTCGAGAAGAGAATACATCTCTTCGGCATCTCCCGCAGCCCAGGCATCTAAGAAGCGTTTTACGACCTCCTCCTTGGAAGGAAGTTTTATCGGCGACTCTTCTTCCCCCGATGACAAAGGCTGCGTCAAGGGTGGCGATGGTTGCTCCTCTTTCGACGGAATGGGAGCACTCGGAGGGACTAACCAGACCGGTGGCTCGTCAGGAGGGGGCACCTCAGGTTTTGGACTGGGTTCGGGGGCGGCCTTTTTTGGTGCTTCAGGAGCATGTGGCTTCTCCTGTGCTTCCTCTTTGGGCGGCTCCTTCAGCGGCGGCAGCTGAACTATGACGGGTTTAACGGTGGGCGCTTCTTCAGGGGCAGGGCGCCCTTTAAAGGAAAAGCGCCTTTCTTCCTCTCCCAAACCTGTTATGGCAAGCTCAAAATCCTCTCTTTCTTGCTTAGGGAAGAATACCAATCCCTGGACTACACCGCTTATCGGTTCGTCGAATTGGGGTTCGTAAAAAAATGGCTTAACGCGCTCCCCAGAGGGCAGCAAGAGCGCCGCGCGTTCGGAGAACGGGGCAAGCTCCAACGGCTTGACGCCGAAGTGATATACGGTCACAAGAAATGGCTCCGATGAATCGAGGCGCAAATCGCGGACGAAGTTAGCTTTATATTGGGCAGCTTCTTCTGGGGAAAGGCCGCGACGCGAAGCCTCCAAGGCCACCCATGGATCGACAATCTCATCCGGATAGTGGACCGCCCATATAAGACAATCCGGCGTCCAGTGAAAGGCGGTCCACTTATCGAGGATCTCGCTCACTTCTTCGCCATCTCTGCCCTGGGCAAGGAGAGTCGCAGCGAAAAGAGGTACCAATATCAACGAGAGAGCGAGGCGTCGCCACATATCTGGACCCTATAGCTTGTAATCTACAAGGGCAGACAGGCCCACCTTCTGGACCCTGCGGAAGCTCTTAATTGGATTGGCCGAGTCCACAGGGATTAATATTTCGATCCTGAAGCGGTCTTTAAACCTCACCTCAAGCTGAGCTACGGCCTTCGTCTTTTCCACCGCGTCCTTGGGCCCTGAAACTTGGGCGGCCCCGATGCGAGCCCCCTGGCCCAGAGAAACTATCGGGACTACTTTCGTCGTGTCTTCGTTCTTGGCGCCCCTATTCAACGTGACCGTGTTGATAAAGTCGTTTATCTCGTCGGCTAAGGCGCCAACTATCAAACCGCCCCCTACAACGCCTATGATATCCCCAAGATCGATCGCCGAAGCAGGCTTAGCTGGAACGAATAGAGAAACGATCAAAAGGAAAACGATCGCGAGCGAGCTTGTTTTCTTTTTCATATTCATATCCTCATCATCCTTTCCACTTTATTGTTTCACTCCTCCCACATCGCCAGAGGCTTCGACGGTTTCCGCCTGCGGTTGAGGCAAAAGCCCTTTCAGCCCTTCTGGGACGGGATATCCCTTGACCTGCATATCCTGAGACGTTTCCAGGTAAATGGGCGTTCCTGCGGGTATCTCCTTTTCGTCTCCTCTAACCAAAAAACCGCCGGCTAGCCCAACCGGACCCAACAACACGAGGCCGAAAAAGCTCGCACCTGCCGCTGCCATCACGGCGGTGTCGGTCTCGGCAGCCTTCTTCGCTTCTTCGCCCAATATGATTGGGACTTCGTGTGGCCCTAAGGGCTTGAGATGATCGAAGGCAAACTTCACTTCTGAGGCGCGTCCGAAGCTGCGAGGGGGTTTTACCTCCTCGACGTGTCCAGAGATCAGGCAACCACTGGCAGCGACTAAATTTCCATCCACAGCGAGAGTGCCGTCGAGCTCCAAGCGGACGCGATCGCCTACCCTGGCGAGTTTAGGAGTGATCGTGTCCAAAAAACGGACCCTAAAGGTAGTATTAGCGGGCAGATTTACATCGCTCCACGTTACCCCCTCAGGGAGGAGCAGCGTAACAAGGCGTTCGAGGCGCATGGCAAGCGCTCCCTCTGGCCGTCGTTCGCCCTCAAGTTGTACTTCGAGCGCCTCAATGCGGCTTTTCGCATCCTTCTGAGCCATTACCCTCTGTGCAACTGCCCATTCGGCCACTCCAAGCTTAAAAAGCATAGATGGTTGGACCTCTGTGCCTATCTCCAGAAAATTGAGCAGGGCTTGCTGTCTCTCTGCTATACTCCCTGGGAGTTCCCTGCCGAAGAGGTCTTTTTCCACCTGCCCCAACCTGGGTATCAACCCGCCGCTTCTCACTTCTCCATATATGATCCCTTCGACTCTCTCTAATATCTGAAAGGGCGTAGGTTCCTCCGTGGTAACCTCTTCTGCCGTGGCCATCCCTGCGATAAACAAGAACACAAGCACAGCACACAAAAGCCCTCGCTTTCCGATCATAACTTAACCCCCTTTCTTATCTAACTCAACTAATAAACTTTCATGCGAGCGTGGCTTAATACCGCAGCAATAAAATCTCTGAATAAAGGATGAGGCCTTACGGGCCGCGAATTGAACTCCGGGTGAAACTGCACCCCCACAAACCAAGGATGCCCTTCGAGCTCCACGATCTCTACAAGATTTTTATCTGGACACACGCCGGCAACCCTAAGCCCAGCTCCCTGAAGGGGTTTTATATAATCATTGTTAAATTCGTAGCGATGGCGATGCCTCTCGTGCACAACTGGCTCGCCATAGGCAGCATAACTCAAAGTATTTGGCACGAGTCGGCAAGGGTAAGAGCCGAGGCGCATAGTACCTCCCATATCAGAGGCGTGGCGTTGCTCCTCCATCAGATGTATAACGGGGTGTGGCGTATCTGGATCGAACTCGGAGCTGTGAGCCGACCTCAGCCCGCACACATTTCTGGCGAACTCGATGACTGCCACTTGCATCCCCAAGCACAAACCCAAAAAGGGTATTCCACTTTCTCTGGCGTATCGAGCCGCTGCAATTTTCCCCTCAACGCCGCGGTGGCCAAAGCCCCCCGGAATTATTATCCCATGTATATCGCGCAAGAGAGATTCCGCACCGCGATCGTACACCTCCTCCGCTTCGACGCCATGGAGGTGCACGGCCACGCCGTTCGCCACACCAGCATGAGTTAACGCTTCAACGACGGAGAGATAGGCGTCTTTATGGCTCACATATTTACCGACCATGGCGATCTCGACACACTCATCCAGGCTACGGCGTCTCTTCTCATAACGGTTCCACTCTGTCAAGTCCGGATCTGCCCCGAAGGGAAGCTTCAATCCTTTCAGAACGAGTTCGTCCATATGCTGCTCGTGTAAACGCATGGGCACAGAGTAGATAGAGTCGGCATCGAGCGCTTCGATAACGGCCTCCTTCGGCACGTTACAGAAGAGGGCTATCTTGTCGCGCACGCCTTCGGAGAGGGCGCATTGAGAGCGACACACGATAATATCCGGCTGAATGCCTATCCTACGCAGTTCGTTAACACTGTGCTGTGTAGGTTTTGTCTTGAGCTCCCCAGCCGATTGCACATAGGGCACAAGCGTCACGTGACAGTAAAGCACGTTATCCCTTCCCGCCTTGGTGGCCATCTGTCTGATGGCCTCAAGAAACGGCAACCCCTCTATATCTCCTACGGTGCCGCCTATTTCAACGACCACTATCTCGCTTTCTTCGGCTACCTTGAGCATGCGACCTTGGATCTCATCCGTTATGTGCGGTATCACCTGAACGGTATCGCCCAAGTATTTGCCGGCCCTTTCTTTGCATATGACCGCTGAATACACTTTCCCAGTGGTAACGTTATTATCAGACGACAAAGGCTCATCGATAAAGCGTTCGTAATGCCCCAGATCCAGATCTGTCTCGGCACCGTCGCTTGTGACGAAGACCTCTCCATGCTGATACGGGTTCATCGTGCCAGCATCCACGTTGATGTAAGGATCAAATTTGACGGCCGAGACTTTATATCCCCTCGCTTTTAAAAGAGCGCCGAGCGAAGCCGCGGTGATCCCCTTACCTAAAGACGAAACTACTCCTCCTGTAACAAAAATGAACTTGCCCATCCAGCTCCTCACCCCTGTCATAACATCAGGGCTATTTTACATTATCCTTTCCATAGCCGATCATGAAATAGAGCCAGAGGAGCTCACCCCTGGCTCAAGCATATCCTCTTTCAAAAGTGCCGTCATAAGCAATTTCACTTAAAAAGCGGCACGGTCATTCTCTTTAACGAAGCAACTTCAAGGGGTTTACAGGAGAACCCTTTGACCGAATCTCAAAATGAAGATGGGGCCCCGTGGTGCGCCCGCTGGAGCCAACTCGACCCACAGCGTCTCCAGACGAGACTCTCTGTCCCCTCTTTACTAACAGGGCGCTACAATGCGCATAAAGAGTCGTATAGCCATTTCCGTGATCTATAACTACAGTCCTACCATATCCACCCATCCACCCGGCATGAACAACCCTTCCCGAGGCGGCTGCTCTGACCGTACGACCGTTAGGAGCTTTTATATCTATCCCAGTATGAAAGTCGCGCCTGCCGGAAAAGGGATCGCGTCGCCAACCGAAACCGCTGTTTATGCGCCCACTCACTGGCCAACGAAAAGACCTGTTGCCCGAAAGCCCACCTCTGTCTAAACTGACGAGCGGTTTGGCCCTGGGGAGGAATATCTCCATGCCGACCACTAAGGATGAGCTATCTGACATAACATTTGCCGAGAGAACGGCCTCTCGATATATACCAAAGCGTTTAGCTATGTCTTCCAGCGTATCACCTTTCTTCACTTTATAGAAGATGCCGTCCTGATTCGGGATGCGAAGCTTCATGCCAGGTTTTAAAAGGTGCGGGTTTTTTAGCTCGTTACACCCAAATATCGTGTTTATGTCGAGACCATAGGTATTTGCTATAGACCAAAGCGAATCGCCATCTTTAATCGTATATTCTTCCGTTTTGACCGGCTCAGCCCTTCTTAAGTTCCTCTCTATTTCCTCTCTGCGACGCCTCACCTCCTCTAAAACTAAAAAAGCATTATCCGGTGAGGTGGGTATAAGCAGGAGTTGACCTTCATTCAAACGATGTGGATCTTTGAGCTCGTTGGCTCGCGCTATATCTTCGACGGGAATGCTGTACTTAGAGGAAATTGTCGAAAGCGTTTCGCCCTTCTGAACTGTGTGTTCAAGCCACTGGGGAAGCTCTTCTTTGAGCTCTATTTCGTTTTCTTGGGACTTGTTTTCGCTACCTGTACCCGTATCCATTTCTCCGGTTTGTTCGGGCTCCAACGGAGAGGGATCGCTCGTGTCCAAACCGCCATATTCATCCAAAGGGCCCACCCCAGCACTGGAAAGGGGCGATATGGATTCCTTCACTACCAACGCAGCCGTCCATGAGCTGTTAGAGGCAAATTCTCCAAACGACCCAAAATAACCGCTTGCTCGCCTCCCAGCTGCTACATAAAAAAAGATAGCGACCGTAGAGAGAAGCGCAATAAAGATAAAAAAACGCAAACGACTTGACGAATCTTCATCATTTCGGGCCGGGCGGTTCTCCAGCAAGGTTCATCCACCTCCTGTAGAATCGTGGGGCAACACGAGACACAAAGAAAATGCTCGCGCTTCTGACTACGAAGCTTTGACCGTGGCCAGGAATGCGCGATTTGAATCGGTTTGGCGCAGCTTTTCTATTATAAGGTTTAGTACCTCCACCTCGTCAAGACCGGTTATGCGTCGCCTGAGGAGCCAAATGCGTTGGAGGTCGTCGGGGCTCATGAGCAGTTCCTCCCGCCTCGTGCCGGATTTGAGTATATCGATGGCAGGGAAGATCCGCTGCTCGGCGAGCTTCCTCGAAAGATGTATCTCCATATTGCCGGTGCCTTTGAACTCCTCGTATATAACCTCATCCATACGGCTCCCAGTGTCAATTAGGGCGGTGCCTATGATGGTTAAACTTCCGCCTTCTTCTATATTCCTGGCAGCTCCGAAGAACCGTTTAGGGAAGTGAAGTGCTGCTGGATCCATACCTCCAGAAAGGGTTCTCCCCGAGGGCGGGACCACGAGGTTGGAAGCTCTCGCCAAGCGAGTAATGGAATCTAAGAGTAAAACGACATCCTTTCCTATTTCTACCAGCCGCTTAGCCTTTTCGAGGGCCAGACCTGCAACGCGCAGGTGTTCCTCCGCCGGACGATCGAAGGTGGAAGCTATAATCTCCCCGTCGACAGAGCGGGCCATATCTGTAACCTCTTCAGGACGCTCATCTATTAAGAGCACCATGATGATCACTTCTGGATGATTTATTGACACTGCATTGGCAATGTGTTTTAAAACTGTGGTTTTGCCTGCTTTAGGTGGAGAAACTATAAGGGCTCGTTGCCCTTTGCCTATCGGTACGAAGAGATCTATCAGCCGAGTGGTAAGACAATCAGGGGTCGTTTCAAGCCTTAACCTTTCGTCGGGGAAAATAGGGGTTAGTTTCTCGAACATCGGACGCCTGCGGGCTATCTCCGGGTCAGCAAAGTTTACCATCTCAACGCGCAGGAGCGCCTCATAATGTTCCTGTTCTTTCGGCGGACGCACAAATCCCCAAACCACATCGCCGTTACGCAGCCCGAAGCGTTTGATCTGAGACGCCGAGAGGTATATGTCGTGCTCGCTGGGTAGTAACCCTTTAGGCCTCAAAAAACCAAAGCCATCGTTCAATATCTCAAGCGTCCCTCCGCCCAATCTGAGCCCCATCATTTCAGCTTGACGAGTCAGAATGGCAATGATGATCTCATCCTTACGCCGAAGCATTGAAATGCCAGGGATACTCATCTCCTTGGCAACTCTTTTCAGATCGACCAATGTCATACTTGTCAGGCGCGAATATGTATACCTCGTCGCTTTTGGTATGCTCTTGGTCTCTTCGATCTCACCTCCTGCACTCTCTAAAAGTGCTTGTCCGTTCCTTTCACCCTTTGTTCCGTTCATGACGCCTCTCATATCCCTCCCAATCAGCCAAGAACCTCTCTAACCCTACATCGGTCAGAGGATGGCGAAACAAGAGCTCCAACACTTTAAAAGGAATGGTGCAAATGGAAGCTCCGGCCAAGGCTGATTCATATACGTGCCGCGGATGTCGCACGCTAGCTGCTATAATTTGAGTTTTTATGTTTTGAATGCGAAATAACGCCGCCATATCCCGCACCAATCCTATCCCGTCTTCGCCTATGTCGTCCAGCCTGCCAACAAAGGGACTTACATAGGCGGCACCGGCCGCAGCCGCCAACAAGGCTTGTTGGGGGCTAAAGACGAGCGTTACGTTGGTGCGTATACCCTCTTTGGATAGAACCCTCACCGCCGCCATACCTTCTGGCGTGATCGGAATCTTGACCACAACATTGGGATGAATTGAGGAGAGCAATCGGGCTTCGCGAATCATGCCGTCAGCATCAGTTGAAATCACCTCAGCGCTTACCGGGCCATCTACAATCTCTGCTATCTCTCTCACACGCTGGTGGAAGTCCACGTCTCCTTCCTTGGCTACAAGAGAGGGATTGGTAGTAACCCCGCTCACCACGCCCCACCTAATTCCTTGTCGTATCTCTTCGAGATTGGCGGTATCCAAGAAGAGGTGCATATCGTCTCACGGCTCCTTATGAAATTGTAAAATGCATACGATAACAAATATAATCTTCGCTATAAATAAACCGATTTAGGGATACGCTATTGTTGCTGTGCCAGCTTCTTCGCAAACCTGGCCTCTAAAACAAATCGCCGCACATTTGAGGATGCAAAGGTTCGGAGGATTTGTGCGTTATTATAGCCCATTCACGATATATTGCAAGCTTTGTGGGGCTATTTTTTCAAAAAAACCTTATCCTCCGGCCTCTCACAGGAGGTAACAAAATGTCCAACAAAGCGGATGAATTAGCCCTAATGGCCATTCTGACATCGCTCGTAGTTGCAGCCACAGCACTTCATGTGCCAATGCCCGGGTTTTAGCATCTACTTCAATCTGGGCGAAGGAATCATTTATATTATAGCCCTCACTTGGGGAAGCCGCTATGGGGCAATGTGCGGTGGCCTTGGTGCTTCTCTGACCAATCTGCTCTTGGGCTATCCGCTTTGGGCTCCTTTTACCCTCGCGATCAAGGGCGCAGAGGGTTTTGTAGTGGGTCACTTTGCCCGTAAAAACCGCAACCTCACCTTGCTGGCCGGAACTTCAGTTATGATAACAGGTTATGCTGCCATGGCAGGTCTGCTCTACGGCCCAAAGGCAATTCCGATAGAGATAGCTACCGACGTCGCGCAGACAGGGATCGGGGCAGTTTTAGCCGTCGCAGCTATGCCGATCCTAAGAAAGGCCATAGGACGATATTCGCCACCCGGCAAGCAGCAGAACCGCTAAATGCTCAAGGCATTAAGCAGCTCAAGTAATGATAGATCTGGTCTCTTTTTGTTCTCCCACGTCTCGGGCAGCGGACAAGTAGTCACTTGACCGCACGTCACTCCAGCCATAACCCCACTTTTGCCTTCCAACAACGCCTCTACTGCATGTGCGCCTAAACGTGAGCCGAGCACAGCGTCAAAGGCAGTAGGGCTTCCACCACGCTGTATATGCCCCAACACAGTGATACGCGACTCGTAACCCCCGGTATCGAGGATCTTTCCGGCAAGCTCCTGAGCCGACATCACGCCTTCTGCCACTATGATAAGCGAATGAGTCTTCCCGCGCCTTTTGGCATAATTGAGCTTTTGACATACTTTTTCCACGTCTAATGGCACCTCTGGAAGAAGTACACATTCAGCGCCACCTGCAAGGGCCACCTGCAGGGCTATAAAGCCCGAGTTTCGCCCCATCACTTCTATGATGAAGAGCCGATCGTGGCTGCTCGCCGTATCGCGCAATTTTTTGACAGCCTCAAGAGCCGTATTTACCGCCGTATCATAGCCTATCGTCTCGTCGGTTCCGGCACAATCGTTGTCTATCGTCCCAGGGACCCCTACGGTGAGAAAGCCGCGCTTCTGCAACTCCCAAGCCCCCTTGAAAGAACCCTCACCTCCTATGACAACCAGCGCATCTACATCCATCTCTTTTAGCCTGGTGAGCCCTTCCGTCACCCCTTCAGGCCTCTTGAAGCGCTCGCTCCTCGCTGTTTTAAGGATTGTCCCTCCGTGATGTATTATCCCCCCGACCGAACTTTGGGTAAGGGGGATGGCATCACCCTCTAAAAGTCCCTCATAGCCGCGACGAATCCCCACAACCTCAAGACCGTGATAGATACCGACTCGCGTCACTGCTCTTATAGCAGCGTTCATGCCTGGTGCGTCGCCTCCGCTGGTCAGTACAGCGATTCTCTTCATAACACTACCACCCCCTCATGCTGACGATAGCGATGATATCACGCATGACGATAATCACAAAGAGGAGGCATAAAAAAAGACGCCCCCTTCAGGCGTCCTATGCAAAATAACTATCGTTAGCCTGATATGTGAACGGCAACCCTCTCGATCCCAACCGGGGCAATCTCAGTGGCCGATATGCACCAAAAGTCCTTTGTTTTCGGAGTCTTCGGGCAAAGCGTGCTCTTTGGACGTACAGAGCATCCAATTGCCCACCTCATCCTTTTCCCAGAAGGATACGGTGTTAAAACAGCTCGAGATAGCCTCTTGTCCGGCCATGTACCAATTGCCCCACGAGTCCTTTACCCACATATAAATCCCTCCCGCCATGAGGTCGATATATTTGTACCAGCCTCTCTTCTTTTTGTCAACTGTTGTTTATTTTTCCGTCCATTTTTGACGAATGGACACAGGAGGGCTTGAATCTTTAGGCGGAAAAACAGCTACCGCCGATGAATTCTCGCAAGATTGAATCGTTTGGCACCTGATCGGAGGGAAAGAAAGGAATGAACCGCAGGAAGGAGATCAACCTCCTTGCCTCGCCGTAGACCGGCGACTCCTCCGGTATGGTAGAAAGCAGCGGTTCCGCATAGCCTTTGAGGGCAGAAAGTTCATACACCAGAGCCGAGTTGAACATTATATCCGCCCTCTCTTGATACGGGAATATGTGCTTCTGCGCCCCGCGCACGACAGAAGGCCACTGGCGCAGCGTAACCTCGGGCAACTTTCCCCTCGTCCGATAGTCGCGCACAAGGCGACGCAAGAGGCGGTTGTCCGTGGTGCTGGTGCGATTATGACGATCCAGGTTCAACGCAGTGAGCGGAGAGACATATATGCGGTACTTATCATCATCAGAAATGCTTTCGCTCACCCTCTCATTGAGGCCATGTATTCCCTCTATTATCAATAGAGCGTTAGAACCCAACTGTAATAGCTCTCCCCATTCGCGCTTGCCCGTGAGAAAATTAAAATGAGGAAGACGAACGGCCTCTCCTGTTAGGAGGCGCCTCAGGTGGTCGTTGATAAGCTCGATGTCGAGCGCTTCCAGGGCTTCGAAGTCATAGTTTCCCTCCGCATCAACTGGGGTTCGATCTCGCTCTAAGAAATAGTCATCGAGCGCAAGCGTCACAGCCCGCTTTCCCAACGCCTGCAGTTGGACGCGCAATCTCAGAGAGGCTGTGGTCTTTCCCGAACCCGAAGGGCCTGCCATGCACACCAAGCGCACTCGAGACCGAGAAGCGATATCTTTAGCGATGTGACTCAAGCGCTGGCTATGGAGAGCTTCAGAGGTAAGGATCAAGTCGCCGGCCTTGCCCTCCGCTACTAATTTATGGAGGTTATCCATGGTGCCCACGTTTAATATGTCAAGCCACTCGGTGTACTCGCGGAAGACCTCGGCTAACTTCTTGGGCGGTTGAAAGGGGGGCAAGCCATCTGGATAAGCCACCGTAGGAAATAAGAGCACCATTCCTCCTTCATACGGAACGAGGTCGAAGACGCGGAGATAACCCGTGGACGGGGCGAGGGGGGCGTAAAAGAAACCGTGTGTGTCAGCACAACAGTAGACCTCCACAGGGTCTATGGCAGCCCATTGGAGGAGCCTGGCCTTATCTGCGTTGCCCTGACGTTCGAAGATGCGCTTGGCTTGATCGATAGACACGAGCTTTCTCATGAAAGGCAGATCCATGTCCACCATCTGCTCCATCAGTCTCTTGACACGCGCCACGTCTTCCTTTGAAGGGAAACCGGATGGAAGCTCGCAATAATAACCATCGCTCAACGAATGACGGATAAAGATATCCTGGTTTAATACTCTCTTACAGGCCAAGACCAAGAGAAAACTCAGGCTTCTGCGATAGACTTCCATTCCCTCAAAGCTGCTCGTGTCCACAAACTCGACCACGGCATCATCATCTATGGTCCAGTCGAGGCTACGCAAATAGTGATTGACTCGCCATGCCACTATGTTCCTCCGACTCTCATGCTCACTGACAGCGAGCACTTCGGCCCCCCCCACAGGAGAGGAAAAAGAAATTTCGTCGCCGGCCACTGAGATTGTAAATTTTCTCAAAAATCCACTCCCCCGCCTTTTGTGAGATCTTACCACACTACACCTACCCCTCCCGGCTTCGGTATGTCGCTGAAGCGGGGACGCAAAAGCCTTTTTTCATATGTGTCATGCCGTCTCTTTATTTCTGTCCTCTACCGCTCGTAGCGCCCCATCGTTTCGGTTTGGGCTAAAATATGCCCCTTCATAGCCGCCTCTACCTCAGCCTTAGAGACGCCCTCTTTAAGGCCGAGCGAAGGAATATCTAAGGCGTAGAGCTTGAAGAAATAGCGGTGAACGCCATGCCCCTTAGGCGGGCACGGACCGCCATAACCGAGCTTGCCGAAATCGTTGCGACCAGGCTTTCCCTGCTTACTCCCCTCGATCAAGCCCGATTCGGCAGCTGGTATATCGAATAGCACCCAATGGGTGAAAGTCCCGCGCAGCGCATCGGGGTCATCTACTATGAGAACAAAACTCTTTACCCCTGGAGGGGCGCCTTCCCACTTGAGCTCTGGCGATATATCCCTCCCCTCGCACGTATATTTCTGAGGGATCTTCTCGCCGTTAGAAAACGCCGGCGATTCCACCTTAAAGGCCATACTCCCTTCGCCTCCTTGGCAAGGAAGACTCAAAATCTCTAATGATGCCATTGACGCCATTAAAATGCCTAAGGCAGCAACCACCTTAAGCACAAAAATACCTCTCAAAAAAGCCCCTCCATTTGTGCCAGTTTTGCAAGAATCATCTTACCATGTATAGGCGAAATCGCAATATATATCAAAGCCAGCGCAACGCCGTAGCCTTAAATAAAACCCAAACGCGCTGGCCGGGTTGAATTGAGAGCTCTTTAACCGCCTTTGGCGTAATTGTTGACCTCAGACTCACCCCTCCAAGCGATATCGCCACGGCTACTCTTTCGCCGCTGTTATCCAGGAGCATCTGAGTCACCCTGCCCGAAAGTATATTCTGCGCGGACACTTTTGCCGGAGGCGAAGTGGCGATTACGATGTCCGATGGATCGAGGATTGCCGTGGCAGTCTCGCTCGGAGGAGAAACTGCAAGTATGCCTTGCCCGTCGGGGAGAGCCCTTTCCCATAGACCATCATTGAGGGGTCGCCAAGGGCCTGATATGAGGTTAGATGTTCCCTGGGCGGCGATCCGCCCCTGATACAAATTCAGCACGCTCTTAGCAACTTCATAGAGCCAAAGGAGGTCGTGAGTTGCCACAACCACAGTCGTTTTCCATTCCTTGACGGCACGCAGCACGGCTTCCTTGATGAGGATGGCGCTCGCTTCGTCTACATTTGCCGTAGGTTCATCCAACAAAAGGACCTTAGGTCTTAAAACCAACCTGGCGGCCAAGGCCACTCTCTGTGCCTCCCCGCCCGATAAGGCGTACCAAGGGCGATGGGCGAATTCCTCTGGCGGAAGCCCAACCATTTTTAACGCCTCAAAAGCCTTCTTCCTCAGGCTTTTCTCCTTCCTGATCTTTAACCCATATATCACGTTATCGAAGACGGACCTCTTGAGGAGAAAAGAATCTTGGAGCAACAACGTTGCATCTCGTCTCGGAGGCTCGCCCTCACTGCCTACCGGCATGCCTTTGAAGTGTAAAGTCCCTTCGGACGGAGCCTCAAGAAAGGCCAAGATTCTAAGCAACGTGCTCTTGCCGCTGCCATTAGGGCCGATCAATCCTACGATATCCCCCTCTTCTATTACCAAACGAGGAATGTCTAAGACCAACCTGCCGTTATATCTATGTTTAATGCCGGAAAGCTCATAGAGAACCTTCATTGAGCAGCCCTCTTTTTGAACGCCGAGAGAGCGGCATTTACGGCAAAGGCCAAGAGCATCAGCACGAGGCCCAACGCGATGCCCATATCGAACTCTCCCTTTGCCGTCTCAAGCGATATGGCCGTTGTCATCGTTCTGGTGTACCACTTTATGTTGCCGCCCAACATCATCGAAGCGCCCACTTCAGATATAACCCTCCCGTAGGCGGTCGCGGCGGCCAAAAGCACAGCGTAACGTCCTTCCCATAGGCTGGAAATTGCTAACTGCCTTCCTCTTGCACCAAGCGTGAGCAATGTTAGTTTAAGCTGTCTATCGAGTCCCTCAACTGCCCCAGCTGTTAGGGAAACCACGATCGGAAGAGCTAAAATGGTCTGGCCTACAGCAATTCCTGGCAGCGTAAAGAGCAGCCCCAAGCTTCCCAAGGGCCCTCTGCGCGAGATAAAAGCATACACCAAAAGCCCAACAACGACTGTGGGTATGGCAAGAAGCGTATCCGATATCGTCCTCAAAGTCCGTTTGCCAGGGAAATCGAAATAGCCCAAAACAAACCCTATGGGTATGCCAATGATCAGGCTCGCAATAATGGACATGGTGGAAACTTTAAGGGTCGTCGAGATGGCCGAATACGTCTCCTCATCGCCCGAGACGAGCAGGACAATGCCGTTGATCAATCCTTCTAAAATGTAATCCATCGCTCACCACCAAAAATCTCTCGTAGGTAGGACATCCAAAAATCCTACCTACGAAGGTTGGATGTATCGCTATAAATATATCAACCCTACTTGGCGTTGGGGAAGAAAAGCTGCTTTCCCAAGAGTTTGAAATCCGCTATGAGTTGTTGACCCCTGGGCGAGGTGACCCACTCAATGAACTTGGTGGCAAGATCGTAATGCACTTCCTTGCACCGCTCTGGATTAACCGCAATAACGCTATACTGATTCAGCAAAGCCTCGTCTCCCTCCACCAGTATAACGAGGGGAGGATTACCTTTGTAGTTATCTTCATATTTTATGAACGTCCCGCGGTCGGTCAACGTATAACCGCTATGTTCAGCAGCTATGTTTATCGTCTGAATCATGCCCTGACCCGTTTGGATATACCACTGCTCTTTTTCGGGTACTGGGACACCGGCAGCCTTCCACAACGACAGTTCCTTCATATGTGTGCCGGATTTATCCCCCCTGCTTGTGAAGGGAATCTTTTTGGAGGCAATAGCGCTCATGGCTTCTTTAACCGACTTGTCCTTTATGCCGGCTGGGTCATCTTCGGGGCCTATGATGACGAAGTCGTTGTACATAACCTGCTTGCGATCGACTCCGTATCCCCCTTTCATGTATTCCTCCTCTGACTCTGGATCGTGGACGAAAAGCATGTCTACGTCGCAGTTTCTCCCAAGGGCAAGAGCGTTGCCAGTGCCCACAGCTACCCATTGAAGCTCTATGCCGGTATCCTGCTTAAATAGCGGCGCCAGATAATCCAAAAGTCCCGTATTATCCGTACTGGTAGTGGTAGCCATGCGCAAAACCGGAGTTTCCGCCGCAGCACAAGCAGCAAAGACGGCGATAAACGCCAAAACCAACGACGTCCTCTTGAAAAATCTGCCCATTTTACATACCTCCTCTTTAAGTTTAATTTTGTTGGGGGGTGAGGGGCTCTCACGAGCCCCTCCGTGCCGTGATGGAGCTATGGAAAAACTAAAGGCCACCTCCCCCGCACGGAAGATGGCCTTTAACTTTCTCCTCCTTTCCAATGCGGGAGGCGTCTCCGTTTCCGAAGATGCCCTAACGGCCCGCCGCCATAGGATAAAATCCCTTAGGCAAAACGGGCTCGGAGGCGATCCTGAAGCAAATTTATCACAAAGAGCTACAAGGAGTCAAGCGCCCTACAACAGACTTTCTGCGCGCAAGGCCTCTTCTATAGCCTCCGGATTGTAGCCAACTATGAAGCGGTCGCCTATTTCGACCACGGGCACGCCCATCTGATGGGTCTTTCGAACCATTTCCATGGCAGCGGCGCGGTCTGCACTTACGTCGACCTCTTCAAATTCTACACCAAGTTCGCCTAAATATTTCTTTACCCTGTCACACCATGGGCACGTAGGTGTGCTATATACCTTAACCGTCATCAAAAACCCTCCTTCTGTTCGTGCGTTAAGATTTAGCCTTTTGCTCTTCGCTGTCGAAGTATAGCATATACCCATATATGGTATCAAGGGCTTACCACGTGGTTAAAATGTAGATCCATAAGGGAAGCGTAACTAAAGACAACATGCTGCTGACCATAATAACTTCAGCGGTATATTGGGCATCCATACCCATGCCTTTGGCCACCACAAAGGCATTCGCCGCTATCGGCATGGCAGAGACCAACACAGTCGTTCGCTCAAGCACAGGATCTACGGGCCAGACGTAAAAAAGCGCCCACGTAAACGCCGGTTGCAGAAATAATTTTACCACGGCATCCCTCCACGTGGCAGATAAAGAAGAGAGGAAAGCTTCCGGCCTCAATGTAGCTCCGAGACAAAGGAGAGCCAGGCCAGTGGTTATGTCACCAGCTATGCGAAAGGTCTCATCGAGCCAAATAGGGATTTCCTCGATGCCGATCTCGGAGGCCAAAAAACCCGCCAAGCATCCCAAGACCATCGGATTGGTTATCACGCCCCTTGCCGTGTCGATTATAGAGCGGAGCGATATCTTACCCGAAAGGCCGATTTGTCCCCAGATGAGGGGAAGGAATTGGTATCCCATTATCCCGACCGCGAAAAAACGAGAGAAGGCCGCCGCTCCGGCCTCTCCAAAGACGAGTGTGGCCACGGGCAAGCCCATATAGACTTGATTACCTCTGTTCGACACGAGAAGCGATACAGCCAGTTTGCGGCGATCTTTGCGGGCCCAAGGAGATAAAATCCAGGCCGCAATGGGCAGCAACATATAAGATACGTAGAGCACCCAAAATAGGTTCCAATCACCGCCTGAGCTATTGGCCAAAAAGACGGTCCGAAACAAAAACATCGGCAGGATGAACCAATATAGTATGGCGTTCATCTCACGCTGCGTAGTGTCGCTCAAAAAGTTAGTGCGCCTCAATGTCCATCCCAAAGCCATCATGAAGAGCACCGGGAAAACCGCCGCTAAACTGGACATGCCCTCACCCCTTTAAAGACCCTGTCGTAATAAATTTTACCCAAAACCCACGCCCATTTTCCAAGAAACTGGTAAACTTATTCCGTTATGGACAGAAAGATCGAAAGCTTTATCCAGTGGATTTACTCCCTCCGGGGAGACATAGCCTCCGATGAAGCGATCCCGGCAAAACCGGCTCGTTTCGGCGATTGGCCCGCCCTCGATGCGCGCCTCATAGAAGCACTCAGATCCAGAGGAATCGAGCGACCCTACTCCCACCAAAGCGATGCCATTTCGCGAACCTTAGCCGGTAAAAACGTGGTCATTGCTACGCCCACGGCCTCGGGCAAAAGCATATGTTATAACATACCGGTCATTCAGTCCATCCTGAATGACGAATCTTCAAGGGCTCTTTATCTCTTCCCGACGAAGGCCTTGAGCCAAGACCAGCTGGCTGAGCTTTACGCCCTCATCGAAGAGACAGGCGTGCAAATTTTGACTTTCACTTACGACGGCGACACGGCGCCGAGCGCAAGGAAGAAGATGCGCGCTGCAGGACACATTGTGATAACGAACCCAGACATGCTTCACACGGGGATATTGCCTCATCACACCAAATGGGTCAAGCTCTTCGAAAACTTGCGATACGTCGTGCTGGATGAACTACACACTTATAGGGGGATCTTCGGCTCTCATGTGGCCAATGTCATCCGTCGGCTCAAAAGGATCTGCACCTTCTACGGCTCTCACCCGATATTTTTGTGCTGCTCTGCCACCGTATCAAACCCAAAAGAGTTGGCAGAAATGCTGATCGAAGAGCCTGTGGAGCTCATTTCGGATAGCGGGGCCCCCATGGGGGAGAAGCGCATACTGTTGTATAACCCTCCCATGATAAACCGCTCGCTCGGCATACGCACTTCCTCGATCTTCGAGGCGACGAATATAGCAGTTGAAGCGATAAGCCGCAATATCAGCACTATAACCTTTACCAGATCCAGGCTCGACGTGGAGCTTCTGTTGACCTACATACGCCAAGGCTTGGCGAAGCGGGGCCTTCCGGGCGATTTGGTTGCCGGCTACAGGGGCGGATATCTGCCAAAGGAACGCAGGGAAATAGAGCGCAGCTTGAGAGAAGGAAAACTCCTCGGCGTTGTGAGCACAAATGCCTTGGAGCTCGGCATAGATATAGGATCGCTGGAGCTCGCCGTGCTTCACGGCTACCCAGGAAGCGTGGCTTCTGCCTGGCAGCAAATGGGCAGGGCGGGACGCCGTTCTGATCTATCCGCAGCGGTCATGGTCGCCTCATCATTCGCCCTGGATCAGTTTTTAGCCGCAAACCCGAGGTATTTCTTCGGAGCATCTCCAGAGCGGGCGCGCCTCAACCCCCAAAATCTTTACGTCCTTGCAAACCATGTAAAGTGCAGCGCCTTTGAGTTGCCGTTCTCAACAACTGAGCGCTTCGGTAATACGAAGATAGACGAAATTCTCACCTATCTCGAAAGGCAAGGGGTCTTACACCGAGCCGGAGAGCGATATCACTGGCAAGCGGATTCGTTTCCGGCAGAGGCAATTTCGCTCCGCAGCGCCACGAGCGAAAACTACGTCATCGTGGACATCACGGACGTCGCCAAACCAACCGTCATAGGCGAAGTGGACCGGCCGAGCGCCCCCATGCTCATACACCCTGAAGCGATCTATTTCCACGGCGGAAAGAGCTATCAGGTTATGGAACTGGACGAGGAGGGCATGCGCTGTTATGTGAAAGAAGTAAAAACAGATTACTATACCGATGCCGAGCTCGCCGTGCGGCTGCAGGTCCTGGATGTCTTCGAAGAGGCTGAAGGTTGGGGTTGGGGGGAGGTATTACTCGCCGCACATCCTACGATCTACAAAAAGATAAAGCTCGCAACTCACGAAAATGTGGGTTACGGCCATGTCCACATGAAAGAAGAGCAGATGCATACCACGGCGTGCTGGTTTACCCCAGCCGAGGCTGCCCTATCACTCATGGATAAAGACAGCCAGAGCTCGGCACTGGCAGGATTGGCCCACCTGCTGCGCGGCGTGGCGCCACTCTTCCTAATGTGTGATAGGAGAGACCTCCAAGTGCATAGCATGGTAAAGGACCCGTTTCTCAATAAGCCAGCCGTATACTTGGCCGATAACACGCCTGGCGGTGTAGGGCTCGCCGAGGCGGCGTTCGGCTTGAGAAAGACCCTTATAGAGGCTGCCGCCGAATCGGTCATGTCGTGCCAGTGCGAGAAGGGATGCCCAGCCTGTGTGGGAGCACTCGGCGCCTCCATAAATGCCAAAGAAACAGCGAGAAGGCTTCTCTCAACTTTCGAGGTCACTTAGAGGTGAAATCGTCGTGAGCGACATGTTGTCCAAACTCGAGAAGGTCTTGGGCTGGGCGGGCGAAGTGAAAATTCACACGGCCCAGGTGCAACCCAAAGGCTTGCCTCCCGGTGAATGGCTCGATCAAGGGGTATATCTCTGTGAACATTCTGTCTCATTGTCGTCGCGCCACGGAAAAGTGGGGCTTCAAAACATCCGCGGCGCCATAAAGACACTTGCCCCTTGGGGAGCAGCGGAAGAGGCGACGCTCTTAGACGTGGAAACGACCGGGTTGGCGGGGGGCACAGGGACTTACGCCTTTATGGCAGGGGTGGGAACGATACAAGGAGAAACCCTAATCGTGCGCCAGCTATTTTTAACCTCGCCCCAATATGAAAGTTCATGGCTTTATCATCTACGCAGGGTCATCCCAGAGGAAGTAGGGTTTGTAACGTACAATGGGAAGCGCTTCGACATCCCCTTGCTCGAGGGGCGTTTTATTTTGAACCGCCTTCCTTTCCCGGAGCGAGTGCGAGGACACTTGGACCTGCTATATCTCGCCAGGTCATTCTGGCGAGGAGTTTTTCCATCGTGTTCGCTCGGCGACGTGGAGCGTTACGCGCTGGGCGTGGAGCGCGAATCGCAGGATATTCCGGGTTGGTTAATCCCGGAACTCTATCATGCTTTCCT
>LGFQ01000079.1 GCA_001508935.1 Synergistales bacterium 54_24 | reverse complement strand
GGATCCGCAAAAGTCACTAATGAGAAAACCGCAAAGGTGAATCCTCTTTCTTTTTGGATTTACACCCATTATACCAGCCCACAAAAAGCTGATGGTATGCAGCTTGGGCCGAGAGCTCATACGTAAAAGGGGTAAGGAGCTTTGAAGCGATTTTCATCCTTACCCCCAATCTTCGATCTGACGACATTCTGCAAAAACTCGC
Organism: Synergistales bacterium 54_24; assembly: GCA_001508935.1. Lineage (GTDB taxonomy): Bacteria > Synergistota > Synergistia > Synergistales > Thermosynergistaceae > Thermosynergistes. The sequence continues at coordinate 6,622 of LGFQ01000079.1, read as the reverse complement.
CGCTATAAAAGGCGTAGCCGGCGCTCAAAGCTTCTTGGGACGCAGCTTGCCGAGGAAGTGGCGAATGCCCTTAACGGGTGGCTCGTAAGCCAACTCGAGGCCGTAAGCGATATAGTCGCGCCGTCTGTAAACATCGTTAACGACTTCAGCCACGTATTCCATGTGCGAATTTGTGTAGGTCCTGCGCGGAACGGCAAGCCGGAACAGTTCGAGCTTCGGCAAGACTTCAAAACCGGTCTCTGGATCAGTAGCGGCGAAAGCGAGGGCTCCCAACCCTATCCCTCGCACAGCCCCCTCTATGTAAACTTCCGCAGCGAGGACATCGGCGGGAAAGAGCCGCTGGGGAATGTGAGGGAGGAAAGAGGCGGCGTCCACGAATATGGCATGTCCTCCAGCTGGCTTTACGAAGGGGACATCAGCTTCGTCCAACAATTCGCCCAGATGCTTCACTTGGGCCACGCGGTGGGACATATATTCTTCGTCCGTCATCTCAAAAAGCCCCTGTGCGAGCGCCTGTAGATCTCGCCCAGCCAGTCCCCCATAGGTGGCAAACCCTTCGTAAAGGATGGTGCGCGGGAGCAGGGCATGATACATCTCCTCGTTTCTGCAGGTGATCATGCCGCCGATGTTGACCAAGGGATCTTTCTTGCATGAAACGGCCAAACCATCTGCCGCATCGGCCATGGCACGGATGATCTCCTTCAACGACATATCAACACAAGACGGTTCGCGCATCTTGATAAAATAGGCGTTCTCAGCCATCCGCGCTGCATCGAGAAAGAAAGGTATGCCGTATTTGTGAGAAACTTGCGAAACATCCCTGATGTTTTGGAGGCTGACGGGCTGCCCACCACCTGAGTTATTGGTAACGGTGACCATTATCAGTGGGATATTCTCCTTGCCGTACTGGTTTATGGCAGCTTCCAACTTCCCTATGTCGACGTTTCCCTTAAAGGGATAGTCAGACGCGAGGTCAAAGGCTTCGTCGACTACGCAGTCTACGGGCCTTGCCCCTACGTTTAGGATGTGGGCCATCGTGGTGTCGAAGGGCATGTTGAAGGGGATGATGTCTCCCTCTTTACAAAGGGTGCCGAACAAGACGTTCTCGGCCCCTCGCCCCTGATGCGCGGGAATGACGTAATCGAAACCCAAGATCTCTTTCACGGCATCCTTGAGGGCGTAGAAGCTCCTCGCCCCTGCGTACGCCTCATCGCCCATCATGAGCGCTGCCCACTGCGCGGCGCTCATGGCCCCAGTTCCGGAGTCGGTCAAGAGGTCCACATATACCTCTTCGGACCTCAGCCCGAAGAGGTTATAGTCGGCCCTGACGAGCGCCTCCTCCCGCACGCTCCGATCCGGAAGCCGCATCGGCTCCACCGCTTTGATCTTAAATGGCTCGGGCCCTATACGAGGCCTCATCTCACATGCGCCTCCACGAGGCTAAGTCTTCGGCTCATCTCGTCTGCCTATTGCCATAATAACAAATAATGTGATGCCAGAGGCTTTCAGGAAGCGCGGCGATGGAAAATGTATGCCCCAAATACTACGGCGAGGGCCAAAAACCTGATCGGCGTCGATGGCCACAGGCACAAAATGCCCATGACCAAAAATAGGACGCGGCTCCAAAAAGAAAGTGATCGGCGCAGAAAGCCTTCTATCCCCCAGCCAATGGCCACAGCGGCACCCAGGCCGCCCAAAAGGGCAAAGATATCCCACAGGAAGCCCTTCTGCAAAAGAAGTCCCCCATCGTAACAGAAGGCGTAGGGTACGATGAAGGCCAAAAGCCCTAATCTCATAGCTTGAAAACCTGTCTCGTCTGGGTTCGAACCTGCCAGGGAGCTGGCAGCATAAGCGGCCAGCGCCACCGGAGGCGTTATGGCCGAAATGATGGCGAAGTAAAACACGAACATATGAGAAGCCAGTGCGGGAAATCCGAGCTTCGCCAAGGCCGGCACAGTCAAGGCTGAGGCCACTATATATGCTGCAGTAGTCGGAAGCCCCATGCCCAACAGTATAGAAAGCAGCATGACGAGCAAAAGGGCCAAGAAGGGGATGTTCCTGGCCAGCGAGAATATGAGGCTCACCACCTTAAAACCCAAACCGGTGAGCGTGACCGACCCGACCACTATGCCGGCTGTAGCACAAGCGATGGCCACGACGAAGATGTTCATCGAGCCGTCGTGGATCGCATCGAGGACGGCCTTGGGCCCCATGCGATAGCGCGGATCGAAGAGGGACACAATCCAGGCCATCGCTATGCCCGCCATGGCAGCCCTCATGGGACTGTAGCCGTAAAGCAGCATTATGACCAGACCTACCAGCGGGACGACCAAATATACGCGCTTCAACACGGAGATCCGCGATGGCAGCTCTTCCCTGGAGAGGCCAGTCAAGCCTCTCTTCAACGCCCTCATATGGACCATTACAAAAACGGCAACGAAATATAAAAGGGCGGGAACGAAAGCAGCTATGATGATGTTTTTGTAGGGGGTACCGAGGAAGGAGGCCATTATGAAGGCACCGGCCCCCATGATCGGAGGCATGACCTGCCCTCCGGAGCTCGCCACAGCTTCCACTGCGCCAGCGAAGGTGGGTGAATATCCTATGCGCTTCATCAACGGTATCGTGAAGGTGCCCGTGGCGTAGATGTTAGCTACGGCCGAACCGGAGATAGAGCCGAACATGGCAGAACTCACCACAGCGATCTTCGCAGGCCCTCCTGGCGAATGGCCGGCGAAGGCCTGAGCCAAATCCATGAAATAAGGACCTATACCGCTCTTCTCGAGGAAGCCGCCGAATATGAGGAAGATCATGACATAAGTGGCAGAGACCCCGAGCGACGAAGAAAAAATTCCCTCATCGGTGAGATAGAGATGCTCTATGACTCTATGAAAGGAAAATGGGAAGCCTTTAGCTATGCCTGGTAAAAAATGGCCGAAATACATATATGCCGCAAAGAGTCCACCTATAACGGCTAAAGGCCATCCCACAACCCGTCGCGTCCCCTCTAACAGCAACAACGTGAGCAATGTGCCGAGCAACAATTGGACAGTCGTGACGGGGTCAACTTGAATGACACGATAGATGATAGACTCGTAATTGAAAATGACATACAACCCCGGGCACGCGGCCAAGACCGCAAGAGCCCAATCGAAAGGTGGGACCTCATCCTTGGGACCAGCCTTAGAGGCTGGATAAAGGATGAACGTGAGGGGAAGAATCCAGAGCAGATGGACATTTCGCTGCAGATAAGCCTCTAAACTGCCGAACGTCGCCGTGTAAAGGTGAAACAGCCCCATGGCGACGACATAAAGGTATATAACCGTTCTAAGTGGGCCCTTGAGCTTTCGCACGCTAAACCCCCCTCAAAAACGAAAGGACGGGCAGCGTTTTAAGCGGCTGCCCGTCCTTTAGGCTTTACTTCAGCTCCGACCAGAACTTCGCCGCGCCCGGATGGACCGGGACGCCTTCGGAAATAGCCTCTTCAGGGTTCAGCTCTTTCATGTCTACGAAAGCCTCACCGAGCTCGTCCTTATGTTCCCACAAGGCCTTGGAAAGCTCGTATACCAGATCCTCCGGCAGGGCCTTTGCCACCACTATACAGGTGTAATCGCCAACTGTGGGAATTGGCTCCATTACGCTCTTGTAGACTCCTGGCTCTATGTTAAACGTAGTCGTCCCGTAAACTTCAGCCATGGCATCTCGCGCTTCCTGATCCACAGGAAGCAACACTACATCCACACGGCTTTCTATATCCATGATGACCGAGGCTACGCGGCTGACCTGAAAGGCGAAGCAGTCCAAGTGGTTGTCGGCCAGGAGGTCCGCCCCGTCAGAGTAGGAGGCGAAGCTCACCGAGCCGCCCCATGACTTTATATCGTCCCACTTCACGCCGAAACCCTTCTCGAATATGGAACGGATGGCAAACTCTGACGATGTGCCGGGCTTCAATGTGGCAAAACGGACGGGAAGCTTTTTGGCGACGATATCCTTGACGGATTTGACGCCGTTCTTGTCGGCGTAATCTTTGCGCATGATGAAATATGTATATTGTCTATAGATGTTCGCGAATAGCGCCGTCCCCTCGACGGGCTCCTTAAAGGGGTCTAACCCCCTTGCCGCTGCGCCGAGCATGGAGGTGGTAGAAAGCCCAAGATCGGCCTCTCCGCGCCCAGCATTTACGATGTTGCTGACGCCGCCACCGCTACCGCTCGTCACCTGGATGACGCTCTTAGTCCACATGTCGGCTATGGCCCCACCCAAGGCAAACCACGTCCCCCCTGGAGGGCCAGATGGAAAGCGCAGTTGAGCAGGCCAATTCTCCTTCGCTCCAAAGGCTCCCCCCGTAGCGAACGCAACCAGAAGCACCGCCATCAAGATAACACAACGCTTTTTCACCTTCATAACGACTCACCCCCTGAACTTATGCTCTATTTCTAACAACCTCTCTTGATACAAGGAGCTCTTCTCGTTTGCTGTAAACTATCGGCGAAAAAGGCGGCGTGGATCCTACTCCTCCATGATCTCCTTCTCTTTCTCCTCCATCACTTGATCGACTTTCTTTATAAACTCATCTGTGATATTTTGAATCTCCTCGCGATAACGCTTTAGATCGTCTTCTGTAATTTCACCGTCCTTCTCCTTCTTCTTGACATCCTCTAAGGCGTTGCGGCGCAAATTTCGTATAGCCACGCGCGCATCCTCGGCGTGGCGGCGCACGAGCTTGACCAGCTCCGTGCGGCGCTCACGAGTCAGCTCTGGCAGCGTTAGGCGAATGCTTTCGCCATCGCTCTGCGGCGTAATCCCCAAAGAAGAAGCCATGATGGCCTTCTCGATGGCCTTCATGGCCGACTTGTCCCAGGGGATGATCATAAGCTGTCTGGGCTCGGGGACAGTGACCGTAGCCAGCTGTTTTATGGGCATCGTGCTCCCGTAATATTCAACATTTATGCCCTCTACCAGGGCTGGATGAGCCCGAGCTGTCCTCAAAGCCACAAGCTCTTCTCTAAGGTGAGATACCACCTTCTCCATCCGGATAGACAGTTCCTTAAGCATATTATCGGGCATTCCCACTCCCCCTTTCAGTCCAAACTTTGCCTCAATTTTGCCCTATGTGCCCTATAAAGATCAACCTTTCGAGGAATCGACGACCGTCCCGACCTGCTCGCCGTCGAGCACTATGCGCCTCAAGTTGCCCGGGCGGAGGATATTGAAGACGACGATCGGCACGGCGTTTTCCATGCAGAGCGAAAAGGCTGTGGCATCCATCACCTTAAGTTGACGCGTCAAGGCTTCCATATAGGAAATGTGAGGCAAAAACGAGGCGTCGGGTTCTTTTTCCGGGTCTTTTTCGTATACGCCGTCGACCTTGGTGCCTTTCAGCAGGCAGTCTGCCCGAATTTCAGCGGCTCGCAGCGCGGCTGCTGTATCGGTGGAAAAATACGGGGAACCAGTACCTGCAGCGAAGATGACAACCCTTCCCTTCTCCAAATGCCTCATAGCCCTTCTGCGGATGAACGGCTCCGCTAACTGCCTCATCTCGACAGCTGTCTGAACGCGCGTCGGCACCCCCAGCCTTTCGAGAGAATCTTGAAGCGCCAAGGCGTTTATGACCGTGGCGAGCATGCCCATATAATCGGCTTGGGCTCTGTCCATGCCTCCTTTAACGGCCTCCACACCTCGAAAAATATTTCCGCCGCCTACGACCATGGCCAACTCCACGCCGGCTTTGGCTACCTCTGCCACCTCACAGGCAATGGCTTCAACAGCTTTCAGGTCGAGCCCGAACGGCTTAGAACCGGCTAAGACTTCTCCAGAAAGCTTTAAAAGCACCCTACTATAGACAGGCATTTTTCGGCTCCCTCACAAGTTACATCATATAATAGCTGAAACGGCGAGGCTCGAACCTCGCCGTTTCAGCTTCATTCTCCAATCGCATAGCGGACAAAGCGACGGACCACTATGTTTTCGCCAAATTTAGCTATGTGCTCCGTGACGATATCCTTGATCTTCCTATCGGGGTCTCGTATCCACCGCTGTTCCAAGAGGCACGACTCTTCGTAGAATTTCCTGAGCCGTCCCTCTACGATTCGGTCCACGATGTTCTCAGGTTTGCCCTCATCTAAGGCCTGCTTCCGATAAATCTGTTTCTCCCTTTCCAAATCCTCAGCGGGGACATCCTCGGTAGAAAGATAGGCCGGAGCTGCAGCTGCTATCTGAAGCGTTAACTCGTGCCCCAAATTCATGAACTCATCCGTACGCGCTACAAAATCGGTCTCACAATTCAGCTCAAGCAGCACGCCTATTTTGCCATTGCTGTGGATGTAGCTGAAAATCCTGCCTTCGGCAGCCTCCCTGCCCATCTTCTTGGCTGCCATAGCGATCCCTTTCTCCCGCAGCAGATCTACAGCCTTTTCTATGTCGCCATTGCACTCTTCGAGCGCCTTCTTGCAATCGAGCACGCCGGCGCCGGTGCGAAAACGAAGTTCTTTCAATAAAGCGGTATCGGTAGCCACGTTAATCCTCCTTCCAACCTTTGCGCCCTTCCAATTCTTCCTCCACGAGCTCTTCTTCAACTTCCGCATACGTTTCGTGGAGTTTCTCCCTGATGGAGATCACTTCC
>LGFQ01000078.1 GCA_001508935.1 Synergistales bacterium 54_24 | reverse complement strand
GTCGTGGACGCTCTTGACGATTGATGTGGCTGCGCCGTGCGCTGTCGAGCGCACGTCTAAAATAGCGAGGTGGATAGATTGACCGAAGGGCAGCATTCAAACTCAACAAATGATGACGCCGCTTCAGGAGGAGCAAGCCATGGGGCCGTCGGAGGCGCAGCCTCCAAGGCGCGGCCGACGCCCGCAACCGATGCATACGCTCCGCCATACCCATATTACGAAGAAGACGAGATCGACCTGCTCGACTTGGTCCTGGTGCTGGCCAAGCATAAGCGCCTGATACTTTTGCTCACGCTGGGCCTGGCCTTCGTAACCGGCGTCATAAGCCTCGTCATGACCCCCATATACAGGGCCGAGACGCGCCTCGTGCCGCCACAAACCGTGAGTTCGACCAGTGCAATAGCTATGGGCGCCTTATCCCAGTTAAATGTCCCGGACTTTGCCAGGGGTGCTTTGGGGATTAAAACTCCAAGCGACCTCATGGTCGGCATAACAAAAAGTCGAACCGTTCTGGACAACATAATAGACCGCTTCAACCTCATGGCCTATTACGAGGCAGAATATCGCGCCAGGGCGAGGGAACGGCTCTCCGACGCGACAGATGCCGATGTCGATTCCAAGACGGGCCTCATCACCATAGCCGTCCAGGATAAAGACCCTGCCCTCGCGGCGGAAATGGCAAACGCCTTCGTGGAGGAGCTTCAACGCATAATGCGGAATCTCGCCATTACACAAGCTGCCCAGCAGCGTTTATTCTTAGAAAACCAGCTCAAGGATGTAAGGCTTGCGCTCGCAAGATCTGAGGAAGAACTCAAAGAATATCAGGCTCGATCCGGCCTCCTCAACGTAGATGCCCAGACCGAGGCCCTGATGGATTCCATAGCAGACCTGCGCGCCCTTGTAGCTGCTAAGGAAGTGGAGCTTCAGGCGGCTAAAACTTTCGCCACAGGTCGAAACCCGGAGGTCCAGCGCTTGCAGGCGGAACTCAAAGGTTTGCGAGGCGAGCTCCAAAAGCTCGAGGCCAAGGCGGGTCAGGCAGGCCAGTCCGACTCCGCCATCGTCCCATTCAGGGAATTGCCCGAGGCGGGCATGGAGTACCTGCGCAAGTTGCGCGACTTCAAGTTCAACGAAACGCTCTATGAGATGCTGCTAAAGCAATACGAGGCAGCCCGACTCGCTGAGGCCCAAGAGGCGATGGTGGTCCAAGTCGTGGACCCTGCCGTGCCGCCGGAGCTCAAATACAAGCCCAAGCGCAGGCTCATGGTGGCCATAGCTGGGGTGTTGGGGTTATTCCTTTCGATCTTCTTGGCCTTTTTCCTCGAATTTCTGCACAACGCATCCAACGACCCCGAGCGCGCCGCCAAAATGGCTCAACTCAAAAGCTACCTGCGCTTCCGAAAATCCAGCGCTAAGCCGACTTAGCGAAGGGGGATGACGCCTTGATCTACGACGTAATCGTCTTAGGCGGTGGACCGGTCGGCTGTTTCGCGGCTCGGCTCCTCGCCGAGAAGGGCTTAAGCACCCTCGTAGTCGAAGAACATGAAAAAATCGGCTTGCCAGCTCGCTGCACCGGCCTAATAGGTGACGAAGCCTTCAGGTGCTTCCTCTTGCCAGAGGAGGCTGTGGAGCGCTCGGTAACTTCCCTTTGCGCCTTTGGCCCCCTCGGAACGAGCGTCCAGTATGCAGCTGACTGCGTATTGGCCCGCGTCGTAAACCGGCCGCATTTCGACGCCCTCTTGGCCGATTCTGCGCGCAGGTGCGGTGCACAAATCATGACAGGTTCTAAAGTATCTGCCGTTTCCGCTTCCTCCAATGACTGCGCAATAGCTATAGAAGGCGGGAAGATTTTCCGCAGCAGGAGTGCGATTATAGCCAGCGGCGGAAGATCGAACCTGACGGCAAAGCTGGGCCTCGGGCGCCTAAAACACTTCATCTGGGGCGCTCAAGCCGAGGTCGCCTTTGCTGATGCAGAAGAGGTAGAAGTCTATGTCGGTAGGACCATATCGCCGGGTTCCTTCGCCTGGGTTGTGCCGGCATCCCCTGGACGTGCCCGCGTGGGGCTCCTCTCCTACGACCACCCAAGAGAGCGCTTTTTTTCGCTCTTGAATGACCATCGCATAAAGCCGCGCCTGAGAGAAACGCCCACGCCCGTTATTGCCCCCATACCGATGGGCTCCCTGTCCAGGACCGTTTCCAACGGGGTCGTCGTGGTGGGAGAGGCCGCCGGACAGGTGAAGACCACCACGGGTGGAGGCGTCTACTTCGGCCTGCTTTGCGCAAATATAGCAGTTGACGTATTGACCCAAGCTTTGGAAGAGGACGACCTGAGCTCCGAGAGGCTCTCCGTCTACGACGAACGGTGGCGGGCGCTGCTTTCGAAAGAAATCGAGGCTGGGCTGCGTTTGCGCCGGTTCGCCCGCTATTTGAGCGACGAGGCCGTCGCCTCCCTGATGAACTTCGCCTTCAACGATGAGATTATGGGCCGGTCGGCGCCGTTTTTCAGCTTCGACTGGCATGCTCAAATCATCTCTCGCCTCGCGAAGGAGATGCCGAGGAGGCTCCTGGCCCGCGGAATAAAAGCCCTCTCCGCGTCCTAAAAACCAAAGGGTGACCATCACCGTCATCGGAAGATCGAATTCAGCAAGACAACCGTCGCAACGTCGATACATAAATAAATGCCCCATGGGCCGGGAGAGATGACATTTGGAAGATAAGGTTCGGACATACCCTTCGGACATCATAATTTCCCCGTTGAGGGTAGTCTTTCAGTTTGTGCAGTTGCTCGAGAGATTAGTGCCAGCTTTAAGTGATCACCACATGAGAGTGGCCATCCTCTCCTGGGCGGTGGCCACAAACATGGGGCTTGAAAGCCGAGCCGTCAAGGTCCTCGTGCGCGCAAGCCTTGTCCATGATTTGGGCATGTTCCTGTCCAATCCGTGGTGGGATGACGAACCGCGTGAAGACCATGAAGACGAAGTAGCCATCGACTACTGGGAAGGCATCTCTGCGCTGGAGGAGCTGCAGGAAGAGCTGTCGCAACGAGGGGATATCCCGCGTCATGCGAGGACAGGTTACGATCTGGTAAGGCACTTGCCGCCCTTAGAGGAACTCGCTCTGCCCATCCTCTTTCACCATCATCCATACAGGCTCTTGAAAGGTTTGGATTTGCGAGAGGAGGAAAGAGCCGCCGCGGCCATCATGAACGCTTGCGACCGCGCAGCCGGAGCGTTCTTACCCAAGGAGGACGGCCCACCGTCGAGAAAGCGCATTTTAAGCATGCTCACTTCCCTCGCTGCGAGCGACGAGTTAGACCCCAGCGTCGTCTCCGCACTCCATAAGCTCCTCGAGAAAAGGGATCACCTCTGGTCAAGCATGGCACACCCCAACTGGTGGCAAAGAGAGCTCCTTTCTATCGCTGACGAGGTGGTCTTTCTATCGCTGGATGAGTTGTCGCACTTCATGGAGACGTTATCACAAGTGATAGACGCTAAAAGCCCCTTCACCAAAAAACATACCCTTCATGTGGCACAGACGGCTGTTTTCTTGGGGAAAGAGATGGGGCTTACCGAGCGGGAAATAAAAACGTTGCGCCTCGCAGCCTTCATGCATGACCTGGGAAAGATCGCCATGCCTAATGCGATACTGCACAAGACCTATTCTCTAACGCCGGAGGAATGGACGTTGATGCGCCAACACGTCTATATCTCATACCTGTTATTTAAAGACTTCGACAAATTAAACGACATCGCCTTCGTAGCTGCCACACACCACGAGAGATTAGACGGCAGCGGTTACCCTTGGGGAGTAAGCGGCGATCAGCTGACGCTCCTGTCGCTCATCCTCCAAGTGGCAGATATCTACGCTGCCATGAGGGAAGACCGTCCCTACAGTAAGGGATCGTCTCATGAAAAGGCAATTGAAAGCCTTGAAAAAAGCGCGTCGAGGGGAAAAATTTCAGGCGCGGTGGTAGAAGCCCTTGCGCGCTCAAAAGCATTGCAGAGTCTTTCGTTCGACCTGGAAACTACCCCTCCTAAAACCTGCTGCTACGTCTCTCCTGAACAGATGGCCTTCTCTGAGTCCGAGCATCCTGCAAACGCCAGAAGCTCCGATAGCGATCGCTGACTCGGTTTCCCACTCACCGCGTCGAGTCCATTAACGAAGCCTCGTTGCCCTTCACCACTAAAAGCCCAATAGCTTCGGGAGCCACATCGATATCGGCTCTATGTATGTTACGATGAGCAGAACCGCGATTTCCGCCCCTATAAATTTCATGGCATTTTTGGATATGACCTCGAGCGACAGCCCCGTTATACCACAGCTGACGAAGAGGCACACGCCTACCGGCGGAGTGGCCATGCCTATGGCCAAGTTTAAAACCATGACGAAGCCGAAGTGCAGCGGATCTACGCCCAACCTATGCGCTATGGGCGCAAGTATCGGGGCAAGCAGAATAATAGCTGCTCCCGACTCCATAAACATGCCCACGGTGAGAAGAAAGACGTTCACGAGCAGATGAGCATCAGGGCGAGACCGAGCATCACCCCTGGGATGAAGCCGGCGGCGAAAAGCCCCCTACGGACACCCCTACCGACACCCCATATATAACCATGATGATACTGGGCGGAATTATGGGACCTATCGTCGCTGCTGAGGCCGTCAAAGCTGCCGAAAAGGGACGATCGTATCCGGCCTTCTCCATGGCAGGAATCATGATAGAACCTATGGCCGACGCATCCGCCACGGATGAGCCGCTTATGCCGGCCATGAACATGTTGGCCACCACATTGGCGTGGGCCAACCCACCCCTTATGTGGCCTACAAGGCTGTTGGCGAAATCGATCAAGCGGATCGTCGTGCCGCCTCTATTCATGAGGTCGCCGGCCAATATAAAAAACGGCACCGCCATGAGAGGAAACGAATCTATCCCCGTGAACATGAACATGCGCTGCGCCGCCACCATATTCGGCATAACCTTCGCCACCAACCTGATGGAACAGGGAGATCGGAGTATCTTGCCAAGAAATCGGACCCCTCGGCCCAACATCCGCTCAAGGCAGCCCTTTACACGGGAATAGCCTATGTATTCACCGTCTGCTTTTTAATCATGCCCTATTTCTTGCTGGACAATCCGTATATGGCGCTCGCCTGGTGTCTGGGCAACGGCGCCTTGGTAATTTTGATCTTCACATTCTTCGTCTCCGTAGTGAGAGAAGAAGCCTTTAAGCCCGCCTTCTTGGAGATGATCGGTGTAGCCTTCGGCGTAGCGGGCGTGTCGTTCCTCATAGGGCTTTTGGCCAAGAGACTCCTAAACGTAGACGTCTAAAAACGTGAGGCGTAAGGCGTAATACTTACGCGCCTTTACGCCTCACGCCTTACGCCTTACGTCTCGCGTTATCAATCCTTCGGCACCAACCCTTTTTGCTCCTGTGCAACTATCCTGTAAGAGGCCAAAGCCTTGTCGAGCTCCCGCAGAACTCGCAGCTGTGCCTCTCGTATACGCTCTAACTCCTCCAACTGAGAGGCGACCTCCTTGGCCGACTTCTCCACAGCTTCTGCGGCTTCCTGTCCCTGGCCTACCATGCGGACGATGTTATCCATGGAGGCTGCCATCTCTTCGCTCCCTGCCGATTGCTCTTCGGCAACTGCAGCTATGGATTGGATGCCGTCGCTTATGCGCTTCACCTGCTCCATGATGTTCTGTATCTGGGCGTTCGTGGCTTGAGATGCCGCTACGGCGTTCTCTATCTCCCTCACGGTCTCTTCCGTATCGACGGCGGCTGCGCGCGTGCGCTCTGATATCTCGCTTATGACCTGGCTCACCCTGGAGGCTGCCTGGTTTGACTGCTCCGCGAGTTTCCTCACCTCATCGGCCACGACGGCGAAGCCTCTGCCCGCCTCCCCTGCCCTGGCTGCCTCTATGGCGGCGTTTAGAGCGAGCAAGTTTGTCTGGTCTGCTATGCCCGCTATGGTCGTTACGAACTCGCTTATGCCCGATACGGAGGACTCCAAGGCTTTGACGGCCTCCCGTATGCGGCGCCCTGCCTCCCCTACCCTGTTTATGATGTTTACGGTCTCTTCTACGGCTTTGCCGCCATCTATGACGCTTTGCGTGACGGCGTTGGCGTTTTCGCTCAAAGACGTGGTTATCTGGGCGGTGTTCTGAGCTCCGGAGGATACCTCCTCTACACCTGCGTTCGTCTCCTCGGCTGCTGAGGATATGGAGGCCACCATGGAGACTATCTCGTTTGCGGCGCGCAGGCTCGCCTCCATGGCCTCCTCCACCTGGGAGCTTATCTGCTCCATGGCCTGGGAGCGCTCCTCGAGCGCGCCGTTGAGTTCTTTACACGTGCTCACCAGGCTCCTGAAAGAGTCTGCGATCTTTTCAAAAGCTCCCAAGACCGCCTTTATCTCGTTGCGGCTTTCCATGTCGCCCTTTACGCTCACGGTGAGATCTCCGGCTGCGACGCGGCTTGCAATTTCAACAAGGCCCTTCAGCGGCTTTAGCAGCCTCGATACGAAGAAGGCGACCAAGGCGAGCCCTATGACGAGGGAGGGAAGGCCCCAGAGCATCATCTTGGTTCTCATGCTCATGAGGGGGGCGAGTATTTGGCTCTCCGGAAGGGAGAGCGCTACGTAGGAGTTTAAGTCCTTCACCGGGAATACGGCTGCCATGGCACGACCATCTCCGGAGCCGTAAAAGAGGTTCACTATACTGCCTTCTGTCAGGTTCGCCTTCTCCTTCTGGAAGGCCTCCCAGAAGGCCGGCATGACGGAGGGAAGCGAGCTTTTAGATTCGAGCGTGGGGTGTCCTATGATGGTGCCGTCTTCGTCGAAGATGAAAGAAGAGCTTTCCTCTCCGAACCTGGCGTCCTTGACGTAGTCTATGAGAG
>LGFQ01000077.1 GCA_001508935.1 Synergistales bacterium 54_24 | reverse complement strand
CGCCGGCCTGTTGCATTTGCGGCCTTATCGGGTATAATACTTTTCGTGGGCGACTAGCTCAGCGGGAGAGCGCTTCCCTCACACGGAAGAGGTCGCAGGTTCGAAACCTGCGTCGCCCACCAAGCCTTGAATTCGCTCTCGTACGGGTGATATAAAGCCCTGGCGAGGGCGAATTTTTTTTAATGCCCCTGTCGCCCAAGCGGCGTCCGGCTAAAACTCCCTTCAGGTTGAAGGCAAATTGCTCTAATTCTTCAGGCTTATTTTTCATCAGGAGAGGGCTTGACTTGTCAAGATATGCAATAAGCCTATATACTTAGAGCAACGTCGGGGAACCTTTTAACCTTTGAGCTCTAACAGTCAAAAGGAGGGCGAAATGCATGGAGGTACTTAAGGTCTCAGCAACTTCACATCCTAAGTCGGTCGCTGGAGCTATTGCCGCTGTCCTTCGTGAAAAGGGAGCCGTTGAGGTCCAGGCGGTTGGGGCGGGAGCAGTGAATCAGGCGGTCAAGGCGATTGCAATCGCAAGGGGCTACGTAGCGCCGAACGGCATAGACTTAGTTTGCGTCCCTGCCTTTGCCAAAATCGAGATCGATGGTGAGGAGCGCACGGCGATAAAGTTTCAGCTCGAATCGCGTTAGTCCCTGACGGTCTGAAAAGTATGGCGCGGTTTGACGGCCGCGCTTTTTCGATCGCGAGGTTTTGTATTGCTTAAGGGGGATTCATGAATGGTCGCCATAAAGGCACCGAGAGGCGTTCGTGATATCCTCCCTGACGAGTCGTGGAAATGGGCTTACGTCCTCGAGGTGGCATCTGAAGTGGCAGACCTCTTCGGCTACCGCGAGGTTTATCTTCCTATTTTTGAAGATACTGCCCTATTCGCCAGGGGTATAGGGGATACAACTGACGTCGTCGAGAAGGAGATGTACACGTTCACCGATCGCTCTGGGCGGAGCTTGACGCTTCGCCCAGAGGCGACGGCTTCCATGGTGCGCTGCTACCTCGAGCACGGCATGCAGCGGGAGAGGCAGCCGGCCAAGCTTTGGTGTTCAGGCCCGATGTTTAGGTATGAGCGGCCCCAAAAGGGTCGGTATCGCCAGTTCTGGCAGCTCGACTTCGAGGCGATCGGGGTCCAGGATCCGATGGTGGATGTGGAGACCGTGGCGCTATCCCTCGAGCTCTTCCGTAGGCTCGGCCTTTCGAATCTCGAGGTGATGGTCAATTCCGTAGGTTGTCCGCGCTGTCGGCCGACCTACCGGGAGAAGCTGAAGGCCTATCTTGCGCCGCACTTGGACGAACTTTGCGATAGTTGTCGTGCCAGGTTCGAAAGAAACCCGCTCCGCACACTCGACTGCAAAGAGGAAGGGTGCATAGAGATCACGCAAGGGGCTCCCGATGTCGTCGAGCACCTGTGCGAGGAGTGTCGTTCCCACTTCGACCAGTTCCTCAACGGGCTTGAGGCCATAAGGGCTTCGTATAGGCTGAACAAGAGGCTGGTCCGAGGCCTCGACTACTATACGAAGACGGCCTTCGAGGTGACATCGGGCAAATTGGGAGCTCAGAATGCCGTCTGCGGCGGCGGTCGGTACGATCACCTCGCTGAGGCGATAGGCGGCCCCTTTACGCCAGGCGTCGGATTCGCCGCCGGCATAGAACGCGTAATCCTCTCGATGGAGGAGGAGGGAGCATCCTTCGGCGAGAGGCCGTCCATTGACGCCTTCGTCGTAACGGCAGAAGCTTCGGCGCGCCCTAAGGCGGTCTCTTTCCTCCACGAACTTCGCCGCAACGGGTTGCGGTGCGATATGGATTACGCGGGCAAGGGCATGCGGGGGCAGCTCAAGGCTGCGTCTTCGAGCGGTGCGCGTTTTGCCTGTATATTGGGGAGCGAGGAGCTCTCTCGCGGCGCGGTAGCCGTCAAAGATTTAAGCAGTGGCGAACAGCGAGAATTTCCCTTGGAGAGAGCGGCAGAGATGCTAAAGACCATCTTACAAGGGCAAGCCGGAGGCTAAGGACATGGCATTTCAATATCAATTCGACCAGCAGTGGAAGCGCACGGTTTATTGTGGCAGCATATGCGAGGCCCATTGCGATAAAGAAGTGGTGATAAACGGTTGGGTGCGGAGGAGGAGGGACCTCGGAGGCCTCGTATTCCTCGAGATATGGGACCATACGGGCCTCGTTCAGGTAATCTTCGATCCGGAAGCCAGCTCGGAGGTTTTCGAGAGGACGAAGGAATTGCGCTCCGAGTACGTGCTCGCCATCAGAGGAAAGGTGCGCAGGCGTCCTCCGGGCACGGAAAACCCCAAGCTCGCCACCGGGATGTGGGAGGTTGAGGCGAAGGACTTTTCGCTCCTCTCTCCAGCCACGTTGCCTCCTTTCGATATGAACGAAGTTGACAAGGTGGACGAAAACCTGAGGCTCCGCTTTCGTTATTTGGATTTGAGGCGGGACAGGATGCAGCGCAATCTGCGGATGAGGCACAACGCCTTGCTCTTCACCAGGAACTTTTTTTCCGCCCACGGCTTTATAGAGGTGGAGACGCCGTTTTTGACCAGGTCGACTCCGGAAGGTGCGAGGGATTATCTCGTGCCCAGCCGCGTCAATAAGGGTCACTTCTACGCCTTACCGCAGTCGCCTCAGATATTCAAACAGATCCTCATGGTGGCCGGATTCGACCGCTACGTCCAAATAGTCAAATGCTTCCGCGACGAGGACCTCAGGGCAGATCGGCAACCGGAGTTCACACAGTTAGATCTTGAGATGAGCTTTATCACAGAGGATGACGTTTTGGCCCTCATAGAAGAGTATCTGGCCGGCCTCTTTTGGGCGATTTTGGGCATTAAGCTCGAGGTGCCTTTCCCGAGGATGACCTACGCCGAGGCGATGAGGCGTTTCGGCAGCGACAAGCCAGACTTGCGCATACCCTTCGAGATCGTCGACTTGGGGGAGATATTCTCAAAGGGCAGCGTCGGCGCCTTTAAAGACGTCTTGAGCCGCGGAGGTGTCGTGCGCGGGTTGCCCCTGCCGGGAGGCGCTTCTCTTTCCCGCAGGGAATTGACGGAGTGGGAAACGCGGGCCAAAGACCTCGGAGCAGGAGGTCTCGCCCCCTTCCAGTTCAAAGACGGCACCCTTAAGGGGCCGTTGGTCAAACTGATCGGTGAGGAAACCCGGGCGGCGCTGATAAGGGATGCGGGTTTGCGTGACGGGGACGCGCTCTTCGTTTTGGCCTCCGATGAGGCTGCGGCGAGCAAGATCTTGGGGGAATTGCGCCTCGAACTCGCCGAGGCTTATGGCCACATCGACGAATCCAGATGGGCTTTCCTGTGGGTGGTGGATTTTCCCCTCTTCGAATGGAGCGAAGAGGAAGGCCGCTGGACGTCCGTGCACCACCCGTTCACGGCGCCCAAAGCCGAGGATCTTCCGCTCTTGGAATCGAAGCCGCAACTCGCCCGATCGCGGGCTTACGATATCGTGCTGAATGGAACAGAGATAGGGGGTGGCTCTATCCGCATTCACGATCCCGCCACTCAAGAAAAGGTCTTTGCGGCGCTTTCGCTTTCGTCGGAGGAGGCTAAAGAACGCTTCGGCTTCCTGTTGGATGCGCTTGCCAGCGGCGCACCGCCTCACGGAGGTATAGCGCTGGGATTGGATCGCTTGACTATGCTCCTATCTAAAAACTCGTCCATCAGGGAGGTTATCGCCTTCCCGAAAACGCAGAAGGCCCAGTGCCTCCTCACGGGAGCGCCTTCGCCTGTGGATCCCAGGCAACTTGATGAGCTCGGGATAAAGGTTGAGGCAGAGCCCGAGGAGGGTGCCGAAAGTGAGGCGGCTTCTTGAAGCGAGATGCGCATCCTGGTGATAAAGACGGGAGAGACGGAACTTCTCGTCGATTCGCCTAAAGAAGCGATCTCCCTGGGCGAGGCTTTTCGCTCAGGCGTTATCCTATCCAGACTTTTGAAGCGCCATCGCATCTTCTGGGTGGGGCCGGAGGCGTTGAAGAGCCTCTGGCCCCACCATCCGCATCTAACGGTCCTAAGCGCCGACGCTCCCTGGCCAGACGTGGATGCGGTGATAAACCTCGAGAGGGTGAGGCGATGGGCCATCATGACGTCTTGTGTGCCGTCGAGGGGGTTTTTCCTCGACGGCGACAGCCGTTGGAAGACTCGCCCGCGCGTCGGCGCGCTCGAAGACATGCTCAAAAACCCTGCGCTTAGGAGGATAAATCGCAGGCCTCATCCGTTTTGGCTCTTCGCGCTTTGTGGCCTCAAGTGGCGAGGCGAAAAGTATTGGAGCTATTGTCGCCTTGAGCGCATGCGGAAGAAGCCCCTTGTGGGGTTCAACTTCAGGGTGGGCAAGCGGTGGCCGGAGAAGGCATGGCCTCTATCGCGTTGGGAGGAGCTGGAGGGCGAGCTCGAAGTTTTAGGGTTTGAAATCTCCTGGCAGCCACAGGGGAACATCGAAGGGTATAGAGAATGGATCAGGGAGCTTGATGCCATAGTGTCTTCGGACAGCTTGGGCTTGCATTTGGCCGTCGGCATGGGCGTGCCAGCAGTCGGGCTTTTCGCCCCTACCTTTAAGCAAGAGGTCCCAAAATACGGTGCATGTATTTGGCTCGACGACCCGAGAGGGATGTGCCACGAGCCGGCTCGTGTTTGTCGGGCCTTGCGTCGCCTTCTCAAGAAGCGTTATTATTTAGATTAAGGTATTTTTCAAAGTGGGAAGTTTTTGCAAATAAGGAAGGAGGTTGCGAGCATGGTTAGGATTACCTATTTGGGCCATTCGGCGTTTCATGTGAAGGCCGAAGGCCTCAATGCCCTGATCGATCCGTTTCTCTCGGGAAACCCCAAAGCCTCGGCCGGCAAGGGGGAATTCGCTGCCGTGGACTACATCTTCGTGACCCACGGTCACGGCGATCACCTGGGTGATACCGTAGACATTGCGAAGAGATGTGACGCCACAGTGGTGACAAATTTCGAGCTCTGCCATTACCTGGCAGGCAAGGGGGTCAAATGTAGTCCTATGCATGTGGGAGGGAGAACGCGCTTCCCCTTCGGCAGGGTCAAACTCACGCCGGCTTGGCATGGTTCTGGCATAGAGGAAGGCGAAAAGATGCTCTATGGCGGGACGCCCTGTGGCTTTTTGATCGAGGTGGAAGGAAAGAAACTCTACCACGCTGGCGATACGGGGTTGACAGTGGAGATGCAGCTTTTGGCAGATGATGGCATCGATGTGGCGCTTCTGCCCATAGGGGGAAACTTCGTCATGGACGTGGAGGACGCTGCCAAGGCTGTCAAGATGATAAAGCCCAAGATGGCGATCCCGATGCATTATGGAACCTTCCCCGCGATAGATGCAGATCCTGAGGAGTTCAAGCGTCTCGTGTCCGGAGTGTGCGAGGTCGTTATACTTCAGCCGGGTGAAGGGTTGGAATTTTAGGCGCGCAAAAAAGCGGCATCGACCTCGGGCAGCGATGGGTTTATAGTGACCCCGGAGCCGATCTCGAAACCCGCGGGGGTGGTGAGGCGCGGCATTATCCTGAGATGCCAGTGAAGATGAGGCTCGCCCCCGCGGTATTGCGGAGAGCTGTTGATGACGAAGTTATAATCTGGATCGCCGAGCTTTTCTTGAAGCGAGCGGAGGGCATTCTGAAGCGCTACTGAAAAGCTTTCCTCTTCTTCCTCCGATATATCCCCGAAGTCCGCCTGGTGCGCCTTGGGCATTATCCACATTTCGAACGGTACTTCTGCTGCGAAGGGCACAAAAGTGAGAAAGTGGTCATTCTCGGCTACGAGGCGACGCCCGTCGCTCGTTTCTTGTCTTATGATGTCGCAGTACAAGCACCTGCCCCATGTGTCGTAATGCCGTTGGGCGATGACCTCCCGCAGGCGGACGTGCTGTGGGACGAAGCTGGTAACGATTATCTGCGAATGGGGATGGATCAGCGAGGTGCCGGCGGTGGGGCCGTGATTCCGAAAGAGGATGATCATCATATTTTTATGAAAGCTTCTGAGGTGTCTGTATCGGCTGGAGTAGGTTTTGACCACAGCAAGCACTTCTTGCGGCGACATGGCAGCTATATCTATATCGTGCTGAGGGCTTTCTATTATCACCTCATGCTCCCCATATCCTTCCATGTAAAGGTATATCCCATCGCTTTTCCTCTCGGGGTTTCCGTCGACGGTGAGGGCCGGGAACTTGTTGGGCACCACCCTGGTTTTCCAGCCCGGGGGATCGTTTGAGGGCATTTGATAAAGGACGCTTAGCAGGGCCTTTTCGTTGCCGGGACAAAAAGGACAATTTTGGTCGTGCGAGGGAAGGGCACGCTTCTTTTTGTCTTCCTTTGCGAAATCATGAGGGCGATGCCCTCGAGATGGGGCGTATATGACCCACCTTCCGGTAGTTATATTACGTCGTAAGGTGCTTTTATCCGACATAGGCCGCACCCCTTTGATTAATACTTGAGGCCGAAGACCGGGTGAAATATGCGCCGGTCGTGCAGGTATTGAGCTTGTTCCTCCAACGCCTTGCGTGCGCTCTCGCCCAAGTTGGTGGCCAGCGCCGACGTCAAGACGTGCACCAAAAAGAGCGGGCTCAATATGCTGCTCCCGAAGGTGGGGCTCGCCGCGGTCACGAAAAACGAGAGCGAAGCATGGCGGCAGACCGGTGCTGCTGGGCTGTCCGTGATGGTTACCACGACAGCGCCTTGGGCGGCAGACCGTTCCGTTACCTCTGTTAACTCTGCCACATAGCTGGGCAGCTCGCAGACGATCAGCATGTCATCTTTTCTTATAGCGCGGGCTTGTTCTGTGAGGCTCAAAGAGCCGCGCTTCATGAGGGTGCCGTTCAGCCCCATCACCCGTAACCGCATGTGGAGCGACTCGGCTACGAGGGAAGATATACCCCAGCCGAGACAGTATATCGTAGTCGCTTTGGGGACGAGTTCTATGAATCGAGAGATTTTTTCTTCAGTGAGGAGTCGCCACGTGTCGTCCAGGTTGGCGTGTTCTATTTGCAGGATCTTTTCGGGGAGGCTCTCCTTG
>LGFQ01000076.1 GCA_001508935.1 Synergistales bacterium 54_24 | reverse complement strand
GGGACGACGTGCGGGAGATTCCGCTCGAGCAGGTCGTCGAGGCTTGCGATTTCTTGTTGGGAGAGTCGGGTGTATGAAGTTCATAGAGATTTTGCCTGAGTTGGAAGAGGGAGGCGTCGAGCGCCACGTCCTTTGGCTTTCTAACGGGCTCGCCCGCCGTGGGCACGAGGTGCTCGTCGTTTCGGCCGGGGGAAAGCTCGAACATGCGCTCGTCGTCGGCACTCAATCCTGGCACCTGCCCGTGCATTACAAAAACCCGCTGACCGTGCTCTATTCCGCCGTGAGGATCGCATCAGCGGCCAGGCGCGAGGGCTACGACCTGATACACGCCCACTCCCGCGTCCCGGCCTGGGTTGCCCTGTTGGCCTCGAAGATGGCCGGCGTGCCCTTCGTCGTGACGCTCCACGTGAGGTTCGGCAACCGCTCAGCCTTAGTTTACAAGCCTTACAGGCTTGCTTCGCGCGTCATCTGCGTGAGCGAATCGGCTCGAAGCGCCATGGGAGAGCTCGTAGGCGATAGGACGGTCGTCATAAGGAACGGCCTGCCCGGAGTGCGGGGTAAGTGGAGGGGCAAATACCCTCCCTGGAAGCTGCTCTTCGTGGGGCGCCTTTCGCACCCTAAGGGGATAGACGTGGCCCTCCGCGCTCTCTCTCGCCTCAAAAGTTACGACTGGACGCTCGATGTGGTGGGAGACGGCCCCTTGAGGAAGGAGCTTGAGTCCTTCGTGGCGGAGGAAGGCCTAAAAGGCCGCGTCTTTTTCCACGGCTTCTGCCCCGACGTGGAGCCGTGGATGAAGGGCGCCTCGCTTTTGCTCTTTCCCTCGCTCTACGAGGGTTTGCCCCTAACGCTCGCCCAGAGCATCCAGATCGGCCTTCCCGCCTTGGCGAGCGACATCCCGGAGGTGAGGGAGATGACGGTCGAGCCTTCCTCCCTGGTGCCTGCCGGCGACGCGAAAGCCTGGGAGGAAGCCCTGAAGGGCATCTTTTCCGGCGCCGCCGAACCGCCTCGCCTGAAGGCCAGCTACGATTTGTCCTTGGACAAGATGGTAGACAAAACCCTCGCCCTCTACGAGGAGGTAGTTTTCACCGCCCGTGCGGCCGGGAGTGGGAGGTCGTCGTCTTGTTAGAGCCAGTAAGGAAGTGGCCCTTCAACCTCTCCGGTTCGCGCGGAAACGTGGTGCTCTACCGCGTCTCGCCTCAGGATTACCCGAGCGAGCTCTACCTCCCATGGTATGAAGACCCGATTTACAAAAAGCTGAAGGTAGAGAGCCTTCTCTTTTACATAGGCGGCATGGCGCTCGGCGACACCGTTATGATAAATCCGACCCTCGCAGCCTTCAGGGGCGCCTTCCCCGGCGCGCGCTTCTATATCGTGGGCCACCCGGCGCCGCCCGTGGTGCGCCTGCTCGAAGAGGCCGGCCTTATGGACGAGCTGCTCTGGTCTTACATACCGAAGCACCGTTTAAACTCTTTTCCTAAATATGTGGAGCTGTGGCGCTACGGCAGGCGCGTCGGACGCATAGACCTCCTCGTGGACACACAGAGGCAGTTCGTGCCCTCTTTAGTCCTATCCTTCGTCTTTCGATACCGCCGCCGCTTAGGGTATTCCTGCAAGGGTTTTTTTAGCGACTGGCGCTTCCCCGAGCCGGGCCGCGAATCTGTCCACGACTCGTATCAGTCGCTAATGCTCGCTCGCCGCCTGGGCATACCGCCCGCCGATCCCTTTCACAGGCTCGTCGTGCCTCCCCGTATCGAGGAGCTATCCGAACGCCTCGTCGCCTCGAGGGGTTGGGGCGAAGCTGTTGCCCTGTTTCCGCTCACCGCGAAGCTCGAGGCGTCGAAATGCATGCCGCGGCGCTTTTATGTGGATGTGGCGAGGATGATCGCGCGAGACCGCCCTGTCCTCCTTTTCGGCTCCCCCTCGCAGGTGGCGCGCCTTGAAGAGATGGCCGACGAAATCGGTGGCCACGTTCATATTCCTTACCTCGAGTCTGGCGTGGGCGCTGAGGATGAGCTCTTCCTCTGCATGGCCCTGCTGAGGCGCGTATCCGCCGCCGTGTCGAACGACAGCGGAGGCGCGCACCTCGCCGCGGCTTTGGGGACTCGCACGCTCGTCGTAGCGCCCATGGCTCGCCTTGTGCGCTTCGGTCCATGCGGAGAGCGCGCCTGGGCCGTGCAGACGGACCTGCCCTGTTTTCCCTGCTCCAGGTCCGATGCGGGCACCTGCAAGGGAGATCGATGGTGCCTTCGGGCCATTTCTCCCTCCATGGTCGTGGAGGCGCTGGAAAAGTGGATGTGGGTTTGAGGGTGGATGTGAATGTGAGTGTGAGTGTGGGTGTGGGTGTGGGTGTGAGGGGAAGGGTATAAGCGTGAATGATATGTTAAAGGGCGGTTCCGACTTTAAAAAGCAGGCGCAAAACTTAAACGAGGCGCCAAATAAGGAAGCGCCGAGTAATGGCAAGCTTCTATTTGTAAAGTATAGCGCCCTGGGCGACATAGCGCTGGCCACGGCGGCGGCCTCGTGCATAAAGGCGCACTTCCCCAGCCTTTCGCTCTTTTGGCTCGCCGCTAAACCCTATGACGAGCTCTTAAGCGGACAACCCTTTGTGGACGAGGTCCTGCCCTGGGACCGCTCCCGAGACCCTCGGGCTTTTTTCGGCCTCCTCCGCAGGGTTAGAGGATTGTGCTTCGACTGGCTCGTGGACATGCAGTGGGTCCAGAGGAGCGCGCTTCTATCCGCGCTTTCGGGGGCGAAGCGCAGGCTCGGTTTTTTTAAAGGGCACAGGTTTCCCTACTACGACTGGACGCCCGAAAATTGGCGCTACGAGGACCCGATACTCGAAAGGCAGTCCGCGATGCTCGAGGGCTTGGGCATATCCGACGGTCTCTCCTATCCGCCGCGCCTTTGTGTGAGCGGCGAAGAGTCGCGCGCAGCAGAACTCGCCCTGAGCGTGCCCGAGCCCCGATGCGCCGCCCTCATCGGGGCGAGCAAACCCGTGAAGCGCTGGCCGGCTCAAAATTGGGTCTTTTTCCTGCGAATGATGATCAGTCGCGGCTGGAGCGCCCTGCTCGTCGGCCATGGCCGGGAAGAGGAGGAGGTGGCGCGCGAAATCGCCCTTCAGTTGCCCGAAAGCCGCACGGCGAACCTCGTCGGCGCCTTGGACCTCAAGGGAATGGCGGCCCTCTTTTCCCGCGTGCAGCTGGCCGTGGGCGGGGACACGGGCCCGCTATACCTCGCCATAGCCGCAGGCGTTCCTTCCGTCGGCCTCTTCGGCCCCACAAACCCCAAAACCCATTTCCCCGACCTTCCTTATGCAATTTCTCTATCTGCTCCTTGTCCGCGCTTAGGGTGTAACGACTGGAATTGCCCCAATGCCGACTGCCTTTCTGTCATTTCGCCTCGCGAAGTCTTCGAGGCGGTCCAAAAATTAGGACTTTAGTCCTATTGCAAAATCGCCACGGACATATACAATATTTAGCGGATGTGCCAGAAGTGCACCTTGAAAATCTGGCCTTGGTAACGTTGCTTCTACTGCGGCTTAAGAAACCCTGATGGCGAAGGAAGGAGGTGTGACGACCCCTGACCAAAAAGGGCGAGGCCGCGTGGGAAGGCGGACCGTCTCGCAGATAGTCCTTGGGGCTTTTAGGGCAAAGGAAACGAGGAAACTTTCTCCGATAAAGCCCTGTTGGTGGTGCGCGAGAAGGCCGCAATATAAAACCAAGGGGGTTGTGATGCAATGAAGAAGTTTTTTGCACTGCTGGCAGTTGCTGTGTTGGTAGCCTTTGCGGCACCGGCCTTCGCTGCCAATCCGTTCGTCGACGTTCCCATGAACCACTGGGCCTACGACGCGCTCTCTCAGCTCGCCGCTAAGGGCATAATCCAGGGTTATCCCGACGGGTCGTT
Organism: Synergistales bacterium 54_24; assembly: GCA_001508935.1. Taxonomy (GTDB): domain Bacteria; phylum Synergistota; class Synergistia; order Synergistales; family Thermosynergistaceae; genus Thermosynergistes. The sequence continues at coordinate 3,179 of LGFQ01000076.1, read as the reverse complement.
CAAGGGCAATCAGCCGATGACCCGTTACGAGATGGCCACCGCCGTAGCCAGGGCTTTGGCCGTCTTGGATATGGACAAAGCCAGCAAGGAAGATGTGGAGATGCTGAAGCGCCTCGTCGTCGAGTTTAAAGATGAGCTCGACGCCCTCGGCGTCAAGGTCGATGAGCTCGACGAGCGCGTTGCCGTCCTCGAAGAGAACCTGGGCGGCTGGAGGTTCTACGGAGAATTGCGCTTCACGGGCGAGTGGGCCGATGAGGAGAACCAGTATAGAAACGTGGTAGGAGACACCGAGTTCGACCTCGACCGCTATCGTCTGTGGATGACGCGCAAGGTCGACGACAATCTCACGATGATCATGCGCTTGGGCGACGATGGCCGCACGAGCGACGGCACGTCGTGGGAGCGCTACTACGCCGAAGTGATGTTCCCCTGGGACTTCAAGGTATGGGTAGGCAAGTGGAACTTCGACTGGGAAGCCGACGACAAGATCATCTACGCTCAGAAGTCGTGGTTCACCGACAAGACCTACAAAGGCTTCCACGCCAAGAAGAGCTGGGGCAACGGCTACTTTGCCTCCTTCGTAGCTCACAGCGAAGAAGACGATAAGGACTCCACTTACAACTTAATCGGTGACTATTACGCCTACGGCTTGAGGTTCAACTACAACTTCAACGACCGCATGCGCCTGGCGCTCTCCGGGATGATGAAGGATCCTGACGAGGATCTACCTGTAGCCAACTCCGGTGATGACATGAGGAACGTACAGCAGTCTGTTTACTGGGCCGACTTCACCGTCAACTTTACGCCCGGCTTCTCGCTCATCGGCGCCTACTACATCGAAGACCTCGACAAGGTGCCAGCTCCGGGCACGGTTACCGTTCCGACGAGAGATAGCACAGCTCTGGTTACCAAAACGGATGACTCGCCCAACGCCTACAAGGTCGTCCTGAACGTCGACCAGAGCGTACTCAAGTTCACGAGCCTCTGGCTCGAATACGCCAACTTCGACGAAGGCTGGCAGTTCTTCACCCGGGACGAGAGCTACGGCACCACACCGCACAGCGCTTACGACTACCACTTCGACTACTCCGGCGTCTATCTGCCTCTCACCTACTACGTCGGCGCTTTCGAGACCGATGTCTTCCGCGGTTACCTCTACCAGAAGTGGAACGACAAGTGGGGTTCCTTCATATCCTACACCGACGTATCCTATGACAACACTGGAGGTAATCAGCTTGATACTACCCACTGGGCCGTAGGCTTCGACTACTGGTATACGCCGGCTGTGAAGTTCACGATCTCTTACGAAGACGCCGACTTCGACAAGGATCACTACTACAAAGACGACTCGCTGCTCCGCTTCCGCACCTGGATCTTCTTCTAAACACTGCCGCTAATCGTAATCGCACACAAAACCGCAAACAGCACAAAAGCAGGGGAGGTTTTCCTCCCCTGCTTTTTCTTTTTCTTCTCTTTCGCGCATCGTTGTCTTTGCCCCCCGAGCGAACGCTTGCTCCTCCCCCCCGCTTTTTCTCCCTCTTTTTCTTCCCCTCTCTCCCTCACCCCCACATCCACTCTCACCCTCACCCCCACATTCACTTCCACTCTCACATTCACCGCCCACGGGGTCAGTTCAGGTCTTTGCTTTTCGCCTTTTTGAGCTCACAGACGCAGACATAAATGACACCACCATTGCCCATAGCGCTGCAATCTGTTATAACGCGAGGGCAGGAATTCCTGTGTTTACATGAACCCATTGCGCAAGATGCCCAAAGCATAAAGCCTTTGCGAGGAGGAATTTGCGGTTATGGATGAGCTGCGCACCAAAGACCCTCACGACAGGTTCTTTAAAACCGTCATGGCCGATCCGAGGAACGTAAAAGACTTCATCAAGGAATTTCTACCGCATGAAGTCTCCCGTGAAATAGACTTAACCCACGTGAAGCACCTACCCACAGAAAGGATGAACAAAAATGCGAAGTACTGCATGGACCTGGCTGTGGAGTGTAACGTGGGAGGAGAGAAAACCCAGATATACTTCGTGTTCGAGCACAAATCCTATCCCGACGATAGGATATTGCTTCAGATATTGGGCTACATGTATGCCATCTGGGAGGAACAGAAAAGGAAAAATCAGCCCTTGACTCCCATAATACCCGTCGTCGTATACCATGGCTCTCAGAGCTGGAACATAACTCGAAGTTTCTCGGAGCAATTTCACAAGTTACATGAAGTTGTAAAGCCCTACATGCCTGAATTTAACTACATCCTTGTGGATCTAACCCTCCTCGGCGATGAAGAGATATGGCAGAAGGCAAAGGAAAATCCCTTCCTGGCGGGGGCCCTTTGGGCCATGAAGTGCGCTTCCCTTCAAAAATTAGGAGAGATCAGGCCCAAGGCTGGTATAATAATCACGTCAGACGATGAAAAGACGATAATACTTGAGTACCTGATACACACGCTGGACGTGCCTGAAGAAATAATGTCTGAGATAGCGAAGGGTTTGGGAGGTGAAGAAGTTATGCCATCTTTGGCAGAGAAGCTGGAAAAGAGAGGCGAATTGAAGGGCAAGGAGATAGGTAAGGAGATAGGCAAAATAGAAGCTAAACGCTCGACATTGATAAAACTGCTCAAGCGCAAATTCGGCCTCACCCTCGCAGAGGAAGAGGAATTGCGCTCCGTTACTGACGAAGCCAAGCTCGAAGCTGCACTGGACATGATTTTAGATGCAAAAGACAAATCTGAGGTTTTAAGGACATTGGGGTGAGAACATTAGGAACCCCCTGGGGGGTGGGGGGTGAGATACTGCGTTGCCTTTCTTAGCCTTTACTAATTTTTGTCTTGCCTCTCGTATTTTGCACTCTTCACTGATTACTGATCACTCATCACTGATCACTCTTTACTCATCACTCATCACTCACATTCCTAAGGTTTTTGTAAAGATGGCGAACTGGTTGGGAGCACTATTTTGGACCTTCAAGAAGATGAGAAAAACCGTTAGTCTTAAGCCAAAACAGATTAGCGATTGAGATTTTGGCTTGGGCTACGCAGGAGGAAACGCTATATCATTCGTTCTCGCCAAAGGAGGACTCACCCGTGCCAAAAGACCCACTTATCCCCAAAGACCCACATGACAGACTTTTTAAGAGGGTAATGTCTGACGAAGCAAACGTAAGGCA
>LGFQ01000075.1 GCA_001508935.1 Synergistales bacterium 54_24 | reverse complement strand
AAGGCTGGTTTCGTCTTCGGGGCAGAGTTCGGAGAGGGGTTGTTGCTTCGTCGAGCTCCAGATTCGACCTCATGGTATGGACCCTCTTTTTTAAGCATTGGAGGAGTCTCCCTGGGCCTTCAAATAGGCGTGCAATCGACTGCGCTGGTATTGGTGATAATGGATGAAGCGGGATTGGATGCGCTCAAGAAAGAGCATGTCAATTTGGGAGCTGACGTCTCCATAGCAGCAGGGCCGGCAGGGCGCAGAGCGGGTGCAGCCACGAGTTCCATCTACACTTATTCTATGGCGAAAGGCGTTTTTGCGGGGGTTTCCTTGGGTGGGGGAACAGTGGATACCGATGAGAACGCCAATATAGCTTACTGGGGCAAGAAGTATACCCCCGAAGAAATATTGCAAAAGCGCGCGACAAGCGATAAGATAAAGCCCTTAATTAATGAGCTAAATTCCCTTATCGCCATGGCAAAATCGAGTAACGAAAAACAATAAAAGTTCCCCAAGAAATAGACCACGATAAGCTGCAAGAGAGGCTTCTATATCGCCGAGGTTTGTGCTCTCGAACGCTGAGCATCGAACGGCGCAAAGATGTATAAGCAGGGATAAACCTCAAATGGCGTGTAGGAGCCTCTCCTAAACTGCTCTCATAATGAGATCGCTGATGCCTTTACAGGTGTTGCAGCGCCACGAAAAGGCCGAGGAGCGTCCCTTTTTGGCTCGGAAGAGCCATCATCGTATCATCCCCCATGCTTCATGGCACAGATTTGGGCGGCCGCGCCTCTGACCCGGACCGCGCGAAAGGCATTGGAAGCGTCCTTCATCCCAGCGATGCCTGTCGGAGAAGTTATCTTTCTATCCACCTCTCTAACTTCCCCATATCCAACTCCACACCTATGCCGGGCTCTGAAGGCAGGGCTATGACGCCATTTACGGGCTTGGGCATGGGGGTGGTGAAAATATCCATGAGAGGGTGGTTTACTTCCATAAACTCGAACATGAAAAAGCCGGGCGCAGCCGCCGCAAAGTGCATAGTGGCTACGATATTTAAGGCCGAGCACATCCCCGTGTGAGGAGCAAGGTAAACGTTGCTGGCATGCGCCAAGGCTGCGACTCGCATACCCTCAGTAAAGCCACCCACTCGCCCCAAGTCGGGCTGAGCGTACGATACGGCTCCAGTAGCAAGCAGGTCCCTAAACCCATAGGTCGCGAACTCGCCCTCTCCGGATGCCAATGGTATGGGTTGCCCTGCCCTCACAGCCTCATACCCCTTGAGGTCGTAGGGAGGGACTGGCTCCTCGAGCCACTCTATCTCATATTTCTCAAGGCGCCGCCCTAACCTTACGGCGGTGCCGGCATCGTAGGCGCTATTGCAATCGACCATGAGCTTGACTGAGTCGCCCACGGTTGATCTAATCGCCTTGACGGCCTCTTCGTCGCGGTCAATGCCAGATCCTATCTTTATCTTCATGGCCTTATACCCCAACTCTATGAAGCGCTCCGCCTGAGAGGTCATCTCGGCCGCATCCCCCATGAAGATCGAGGAGGCATAGGCGGGCAGCACTCTCCTACCGTAACCGTGCAAAGCCTTAAATGTGGGCATGCCGGTGGCCTTCCCTATGATGTCCCAAATGGCCACATCTATCCCGCTCATGGCTTCTAATACGACTCCCTTGGTGTGCCCCCTTGTGCGCATAGCGGAGAACATCTCCCACCAAATTGAGCCCGCGTCCATCGGATCCATGCCTATGATCCTGGGGGCCAACATATCCTCTACTATGGAGGCTGTGGCCTTCGGCGCAGACCTCACGAGGCATTCGCCTATACCTACCAGGCCTTCGTCAGTGGTGACCCTCACGATTGTAGCCCTCACCTCTGTAAAGACGGTCGTAGCGATGCGCACCGGCTCATCCATCACCGCCGTCACTGGCAGTGCTTCCACCTTAGTTATTCTCATCGGGGCTCTCCCTTCTTATTTTTGATTCGATTATACCAACAATGTGACGTCCATTTAGCTCAGCCAATAAGACAAGGGAAGGGCATGACCACGAGATTGACGACCAGACGCGCGGTAGGCATAGAAGCAATAGGGGAGATGCGCCAAGCTGAGGTGAGTCCGGCGAGTCTTTGGGGAATAATAACCTCACTTTGATTTTAAATGAGGCAACTCCCGGTTTGACAGAGCCACTTTTTGGTGTAAACTTTAAACACATAGGAGGTGCACCATAATGAGGCTTTCAGTCACGGTGGACCCAGAGCTCTTGGAGGAAGCAAAGCAATTGGCTAAGGCAAAAAACAAGCGAGAGGCGATTGAGCTGGCCCTTCGAGAGTTTGTGCTCAGACGGCGGCTAAAAAATCTGGCAGAACTTGCGGGATCGGGGCTGGTGGAGATGGATGTAGAGGAGCTTAAGCGGTGGCGTGAGTCCGGAGTGGGGAAGCCCTAATGGCCCAAGAGCGCATCCTCCTCGACTCTTCAGGCTGGATCTGTTACTTTCGACCGCAGGGATGGGAGGACCTCAAAGCCGCGGTACAGCGGGCGCTCAGCGAGGGGCGAATTTATACATGCTGGGTGGTTAAGGCAGAGGTTCTTGTTGGGGCTAAAGATGAGGAGGGTTTTGTAACGCTCCTCGATAACCTTCGCGCACTGCCAGAGATTCCCGTCACCGGGAAGCTTTGGGAGGCTGCAGCCCGCTTAGGCTATAGCATGCGAAGACAGGGTTTGACAATCCCTCTTCCGGATCTCTTGATCGCCCAGGCGGCCATGGAGGGAAACTTTGTCCTTTGGCACATAGACGAGCATTTTGAGCGAATGAGCCGCTATAGCCCCCTCCAGACGAGGAGTTTCTTGCCGTAAACAGAAAGATGGCTGTGAAGCTGGTTTTCAATGTAGTCGTCAATTGTGAGGAAACAATGTGATTTCGAAGAGATTATTTTTGAGGAAAACCGCGGGGTTGACAAATTGGAAAATGTCATGTAGAGTTCACTCAAGCTGGAGGAACCTGAACAAGAGTACATAATGCAAATGGCGATGAAGCGAGATGCCCGAAGGGGCGACGCGTTTACAGAGAGGGTCGTTCACCGGCTGAGAGGCGACCTAAATGCGCTGGAGGGCTCAAAGCTCGCGGAGCTGGCGCCGAAAGGGCTCGTTCCTGGAGTAAGCGCTCGGTTTGGATCCCCGTTATAGGATCCAGAGAGGGGCGTGAAAGCGCCCAAGTTGGGTGGTACCACGGGCTGTTATGGCAGCTCGTCCCTGTGGGGACGGGCTGCCAATTTTTTAATGAAGAGGTGACTAAAGATGAAGGTTGCCTGCGTAGTATGCGAGGCCGAGATCACACTACCATCGGGGGCTGTGGTGGGAGAGCTTTTGATTTGTCCGGATTGCGGCACAGAACTCGAGATAGTTTCGCTGGATCCTCCCACCGTCGAAGAAGCTCCTCAGGTGGAGGAAGATTGGGGGGAGTGAAAATGCCACAGGTACGCATTTTTTACACGCGCCTTCGCAAGGAGGAAAAGCTCCTCGCAGAGGCTGCCGAAAGGGAGGGCATCCCCTATTCCTTGGAAGATGCCAGAGAAATGCATTTCGGCGCCACGACGGGTTTGTCGGACGACGTTATACTGTGCCGTTGCATAAGCCACAGCCAGAACGTAGCCTTGGCGCACTTCTTTGAGGGCATGGGACACAGGGCCGTAAATCCGGCGTCTGTTATGGAAAGGTGCGGTGATAAACTGGCCACTAGCATGGCTTTGGAGAAGGCGGGAATACCGCAGCCAGCTTTTCGTTTCGCCCTCTCGCCCGAGGCGGCGTTATCGGCCGCGGAGGAACTGGGATATCCCGTAGTGTTTAAGCCTCTAACGGGGAGCTGGGGAAGGCTTTTGGCGAAGGCGAACGACAAAGATGCCGCTGAAGCCATCGTAGAGCATAAGTTCAATATGGGTCCGCAGCATCAGGTCTTCTACGTTCAGGAGTACATCGAAAAGCATGGCTACGACGTTAGGGCTTTTATAGTGGGCGGTGAACCCATAGCGGCTATCCGCCGGCTGAGCGATCATTGGATAACGAACACCGCTCGTGGTGCCAAGGCCGTGGCAGAACCGGTAGAGGGTGAACTGGAGCGTATATTGCGCAGAGTCCACGCAGCTATCGGAGGCGATATTTTGGCTGTGGATGTCTTTCCGACCGATGACCGTGGGTGGCTGATCAACGAAGTAAACGACGGCGCTGAGTTCAGGAACTCGATCGAGCCGACCGGCGTCGACATCCCCGGTGAGATCATGCACTTCTGTTGGAAGCTTTGTTGCGGCCTTTCCGGCGAATTGGCGCTTGCGAGGGGGTAGCCTTTGGTGGCTAAAAAAGCGCTCACATTGCCGTCTAAACTCAATAAACCTAAAAGATGCCCCGAGGGCAAACCGAAGGGGAGGATTGGCATTTTCGCTGCGGGCTAAACATAGCGATAACGACTTAGGTCTTCATCCATAAAAGCTATCTTTAGCCCGCAGGTAAAACCCCTTGCGGGCTAAGTCATTTATAGAGGAGGTGTGGCCTTGCCACGTGTAGCGGTGTGGGGTGGGACCGGCATGACAGGGGGAGAGCTACTTCGCCTGCTGGCCCGTCACCCATCTTTAGAGCTTGCAGCAACTGTGTCGCGGAGTCAGGCTGGGAAACCGATTTGGCATCAGCATCCCGTTCTACGACCCGATTATCCAGACATGACCTTTTCCAACCCTGAGGATGCGCTCAAGGAAGAGGTGGATCTGGCGTTTCTCGCCTTACCCCACGGCACATCTTGTCCCATCATCGAGGAGTATCGCAAAAAGGGTGTGCCTGTTGTGGATCTGTCGGCAGACGTGCGCCTCAGAGATGAAGGGGCTTACAAACGATGGTATGGCCGTGCTCACCCCAGCCCCGAGCTTCTGAAAGAAGCGGTCTACGGCCTGCCGGAGCTGCACAGGGAAGAGCTCAAAGGTGCAACGCTTGCCAGCGGCGTCGGGTGCAACGCCACCTGTGCTATATTGGGGTTATTCCCCCTGACCAGGGAGGGTCAGATAGAGCACCTTCACTTAGAGGTGCGCGTAGGTTCTTCTGAGGGAGGGGCTAGCCCGACGCAGGGGAGCCATCATCCCTATCGCAGCAGAGCAATGCGCGTGATAGATCCGTTTCGCCACAGGCATCTCGCCGAGATACTTCAGGAGCTCAAGCTCCCCGAGGAATCCGTGGCGATGACGACTACCGCGGTGGAGATGGTGAGGGGCGTTCAGATGATGGCGTACGTGACGCTTAAAGATAGAGTTTCCGAAGCTGAGCTGTGGAAGCTCTACAGGAAGGCGTTTCGCAACGAACCGTTCCTGCATCTGTGCCCGGCGCAGCCTGCCCACCTGAGGTTCCCGGACCCGCGCTATGTGTTGGGGAGCAATAGAGCGCTAATTGGCTTTGCCCTCCACGATGATGGCCGCAGGCTCTTGGTTGCGAGCGCCATAGACAATTTGATGAAGGGAGCCTCGGGCACAGCGCTCCAGGCTGCCAATGTTATGCTGGGTCTACCAGAAGAAGCTGGACTTGAGATGATGCCGGTATTTCCGGCGTGAGCGCTGAAGGGGTGATACGAGAGTGATCGGAGTTGTAAAGATCGGAGGAGCCATCGGGAACGCTCTGGAACCTCTGATGGAGGAGCTCGCAAGTCGGACTACGACAGAGCATTGGGTCCTCGTCCACGGAGCGAGCGGTGTTACCGACGAGTTGTGCCGCGTCTGCAATGTGGAGCCCAGATACGTCACCAGCCCGAGCGGATATAGAAGCCGCTACGTGGGAGAGGTGGAGCGCGCTATCTTCGAAGCTGCCTCATATTCCTTTTCTGCCCACTGCGCCACGCTGCTTGCCATGAAGGGCACGCCAGCCGTGCCGCTGCGCCCAGATGTGGCCGGCACAGCTTTCGCCAAGCGAAAGGAAAGCTTGCGCGTCGTTTCCGAAGGGCGACAGATGATCCTGCGCGGAAATTACAGCGGCACCGTCACGCGCGTGGATCCTAAGGTGGTGTTAAAGCTTTTAGGAAAGGGTTGCATCCCAATCTTGCCCCCTTTGGCGATGGACGAAGCGGGAGGAGTTCCCTTGGATGTGGATGGCGATCGCCTCGGCGCGGCCGTGGCCGGTGCCCTCGGTTCTCAGGTACTGGTCATCTTGAGCAACGTGCCGGGGTTGTTGCGCGACCCCTCAGACCCTAATTCTCTCATCGCCGAGGCGACGTCGGGCGACTGGGACGAGCTTGAATCTTGTGCTGAGGGCAACATGAAGCGAAAGCTTTTGGCCTGCAAGGAAGCCCTTGACGCTGGGGTCCCCCACGTGATACTTGCAGACAGCAGACTTTCAAGGCCGCTCTCTGCGGCCCTATCGGGAGGAGGCACACATATATGGCGTACGCGGCCGTCTATGACGCAAACGGGTTGATAGTAAACGGGGGAGAAGGAGCTGAGCTTTTAGGCGAAGATGGCAGGCGGTATGTCGACTTCTCTTGCGGCCATGGAGCGGCCATCTTCGGACATGCCCACCCCAGGCTCGTGGAGGCCCTCGAAGAAGCGTCCAGGAGGCCGTGGACGATAGGGTCGAGGCTCAGGGAACCCCACAGAGAAGCGCTCTTAGAGAAGCTCGGCAGCTTGTTGGAAGGCGGCAAGGCCTTTTTGTGCAACAGCGGCGCCGAGGCTATAGAGGCTGCCCTCAAGCTCGTAACCGTCGTTAGGCCTGATCGCAAGAGGATTTTGGCCCTTCGCAGGAGCTTTCACGGCAGAACGCTCGGGGCGCTATCGCTTACATTTAACCCTCGTTATCGTAATCCCTGGCAGCGCCTGCTCGTGCCCGTAGAACACGTATCCATGGAGGAGGCGGCCGGGGCTATAGATGAAAATACTGCGGCCGTCTTCGTGGAGCCCGTGCAGGGCGAGGGCGGCGTCCATGTGATGCCGAAAGATGTTGGTTCGGCCATAACGAGCGCCTGCAGGAAATACGGTGCGGTCTTGGTGGCGGACGAAATTCAGACGGGCTGGGGCAGGTGCGGGAAAATCCTCGCGAGCCCTCTTGTGGGGCTTGAACCCGATATCGTATGCCTCGCCAAGGGCATGGCAGGTGGCCTTCCTATAGGCGCAGCCGTATGGAAAGGGTCTTTGGGAGATTTCCCTACGATGGGACACGGCAGCACGTACGGGGGCAATCCCTTGGTCTCTTCTGTGGCTCTGGCATCTTGGGAGATCCTTCACGAAGACGGCTTTTTGGAGGGAGTCATGGAGCGTGCCGAGAGATTTCGTGCGTCGCTTTTGCGGATAAAGTCACCTCGCGTCAAGGAAGTGCGCGGCATGGGGCTCATGTATGGAGTTGAGCTTTCTTCGATCAAGGCTACGCCGGTCCTGCAAGCTTTGCAGCACAAAGGAGTTGTCGCCCTTCCGGCCGGACCGACCGTTGTGCGTTTCCTGCCTCCGTTGGTGGCTCAAGAC
>LGFQ01000074.1 GCA_001508935.1 Synergistales bacterium 54_24 | reverse complement strand
TTGGCCTGCGGGACGTAACAGTCTATACGAGGAAGGTGTTGTTGGGATTCTTACCACCGGAGTGTTTCCACACTATTTGACATAGAGCCTTTGGACCATTGACAACACCTCGCGTTCGCTATATGCTACGCATTACAGATTACGGAACAGGCAAGAAAGAAATGACGCGGTACTAAAGTACGACCAAGCTTAGGTGATTTGCAATGGAAGAGCGACGCTGTTTTCTTGTGGAGTTAGAGGGCTTGACGAGCTACGCCGACGGGTTGGCCCTACAAGAGGCTGCCTTCGAAAGGGTAAGAAGGGGCACGGTCGACGGCATACTCATCTTGCTGCAACATAGCCCCGTCTTTACCATAGGCAAGTCGGGCGGAAGAGAAAACCTCCTGGCCAATGAAGAAACCTTAAGGCGGCTCGGCATAGACGTATACAACACCACAAGAGGTGGAAACATCACATACCACGGGCCCGGGCAAATCGTGGCCTACCCCATATTCAGCCTAAAGAAATGGAAGATGGATCTGCCCTGGTTCGTCACATCCCTGGAGGAAGTTGTAATCCGAACCCTAAGGGAATACGGCATCAAGGCCGGAAGAAAACCCAAATACAGGGGCGTCTGGGTGGGCGACAAAAAGATCGCAGCTATAGGCATAGCCGTCAAAAGATGGATAACCATGCACGGTTTTGCCTTTAACATAAATGTAAACAAAGAGCACTTTGCCCTCATCAACCCTTGCGGCATTACGGAGTTCGGCACCGTGTCCCTCGAAGATTTGGCAGGATCCGTAGACCTCGGCGAAGTCATGGGTATAGTGAAGGAGAAATTTACCAAAGTCTTCGAGACCAATTTTCGGGAGGTCTCGAGAGAATGGCTGGAGAGTGATGACGTCTTTGCCAAAACCGGAGTGGCTGAAGAAGCGCATTCCAAATAAAAGATCCATCGAGGAGATGGAGGTTCTCCTCAGAGGCCTAAGTTTGCACACCGTATGCGAGGGAGCCAATTGTCCCAACGCGGGAGAGTGCTTCGCCTCAGGGACAGCCACATTTATGATACTGGGCGATACGTGCACCAGGAACTGCCGTTTTTGCGCCGTCAAAAAGGGCGAACCCCTCCCCTTGGATCCGAACGAACCCGAACACGTGGCCGAAGCCGCGCAAAAGCTCGCCCTAAAACATATAGTGATCACTTCCGTCACGAGAGATGACCTCCCAGACGGCGGAGCAAGCCATTTCGTTCAAGTGACAAAAAACCTGAGGAAGGCCTGCCCCACCTCCACAATAGAGCTTCTCATACCGGATCTACAGGGCAATTGGGAAGCCCTCGAAATCATAGTAAATGAGCACCCCGACGTCCTAAACCACAATGTCGAGACGATTCCTTCCCTCTATCCGCTCGTTCGTCCTCAGGCGAAATACGAGCGCTCTATCGAGCTTTTGCGCCGCGTGAAGGAAATCGACAGTTCTATAATCACAAAATCGGGGTTAATGGTGGGCCTCGGGGAACAGGACGACGAGGTGGCCTCTGTAATGGACGATCTGATAGGTGCGGGATGTGACATGCTCACCATAGGTCAATACCTGCAGCCTTCGCCGGCCCATCTGCCGATAGCGGAATACGTAACTCCGGAGCAGTTCGAACGATACAAAAGGATTGCTTTGGAGAAGGGGTTTTCCTTTGTGGCGTCAGGACCTTTCGTGCGCAGCTCCTATCACGCCTATGAAGGGATAACGCAATTGCGATTCAGTACGAGCGAGGAGGTGAGATAGGGAGAGGTTGGGGAGAGGTTCAACCATACAGCACTACCGAGATGGACGGTCATCGTAATAGCTCAAAGTGCATGAAAGGAAAGTGATATGCCGTGAGGAAAGTGCTCAAGCTCATCGATTCCATCAACGAGTGGATAGGGGTGCAGACAAGGTGGCTTTCTGTAGCCTTGATGCTAATCGGGGTAATCGGCGTCGTAAGGAGATATGCCCTTCATCAGTCCACGGTGTGGGAATATGAACTCATAATAATGGTGGGTGCGGCCATGTATGCCCTCTCCTGGGGCTATATTATGCTTCACCAGGCACACACGCGGGTGGACGTGTTTTACATGCGCCTTTCTCCCAGGGGGAGAGCCACACTCGATGCCATATGCGCGATCTTTTTATTCTTTCCGCTCATCGGCCTGCTCCTCAAAGCTTCTTATTCGTGGATGCTCTTTTCCTTCTCTATAAACGAAAAGTCCTCCGCCACGTATGTCTACCCTCCACTATACCCGCTTAGAACGATAGTTTTCCTGGGGTTTTTGTTCTTTTTCCTCCAAGGATTAGCGACTTTCATTCGCGATGTCTATTTTGCAGTAAAGGGTGAACCGCTATGACGCTCACACCTGAAATCACCACAGTCCTTATGTTGGGCGGCGTGTTCGTGGCAGTTCTTACAGGCTTTCCCTTCGCCTTAGGGATCGGCACAATGGGGCTTTTCATCGGCTCGTTGGTCTTCGGCGTTCCGAGCACATTGGAACTATACTACGGTCGCATATTTGCTCAGCTCACAAACTATACGATGTTGGCCGTGCCCCTTTTTGCCTTCATGGGCAATATGTTGGAACGCTCAGGGATCACAGAGGGGCTTTTTGACGCCCTCTACGTCTGGCTCGGCAAATTGCGAGGGGGCCTCGCCGTAGCTACGATATTGATCGGCACGATCCTCGCAGCCTGCGTGGGCGTCATAGCCGCTTCCGTCACTACCTTGGCCCTTCTTGCCCTTACCCCCATGGTTACCAGAGGTTACGATAAGGCATTGGCCACCGGCGCAGTTTGCGCGGGCGGAACGCTCGGCATCTTGATCCCTCCCAGCATAATGCTCGTCGTATACGGACCTGCTGCGGGGGTTTCTGTAGGAAGGCTTTTCTTTGGGGCCTTTTTCCCAGGGTTTCTCCTCTCTGCTTTGTATTGCATCTACATCATAGTCTACTGTCTTATCAACAAAGAAGCTGGCCCTCCAGTGCCCGAAGAAGAGGTCAAGGGTATACCGATTTCCAAAAAGCTCTTCATGCTTTTCGTTTCGCTCCTCCCCCCCCTAATATTGATCTTGGCGGTCTTGGGGAGCATTTTCTTCGGCATAGCTGCCCCCACAGAAGCTGCCGCCGTCGGCGCTTTTGCCGCTACTGTCTTAGCAATCATCTACCGCAAGTTCAGCTGGGATATACTAAAAGGGGTAGCCGTAGACACCATACGTCTAAGCGGCATGGTTTACCTCATAATCGCCATGGCCACCGCTTTCGTAGGGGTCTTTTTGAGGGCCGGCTGCGGCGATGTGGTGGAAAACATCATCATGGGAGCCCCAGGCGGGCGATGGGGCGCATTCCTCATCATAATGGTGGTAGCCTTCCTCTTGGGGATGTTTATAGACTGGATAGGGATCGTCCTCCTCTTGGTCCCCATAGTAACTCCGATAGCCGTAAATCTCGGATTTGATCCCATATGGTTTGCCATGATGATATGCGTTAACCTACAGATGTCATTCCTCACACCGCCGTTCGCCTACGCTATATTCTTTGTTAAGGGTTCGGCACCGCCTGAACTTGGGATAGAAACCACCGACATAATAAGGGGTGTAATACCGTTTGTCATACTGGTAATAGTCAGCTTGCTGCTGTGTGTGCTTTTCCCGCAAATAATCTTGTGGTTGCCAAGCAGGATGGCCGGCGGTTAAGGTCTTAAGCATGTAATAACGAAGGGGGTGTTATCGGTAAACAAGGTGCAGTGCGATTTTAGCAGCTTGAGAAAGCAAACAGGAGGAGGTAGGTAAAAGTGAAGAGAAAGTCGTGGGTTTTAGCATTAGTTGTGTGTCTGATGGCCGTGGCGCTAATCGCCGGTGAGGCTGCAGCACAGCAAAAGGCGATTACGCTCACTGGGCAGTCGAGGATGCCTGCCGGAAACGTCTTCTACGAGTCATTGTTGAGAGCTTGCAAAAGGGCTGAGGCAGCAAGCGGCGGAAGATTGGTAATGAAGTTACAACCAGAGGGAGCCATCTACCCTGCTACAAAAGAGCTCGATGGCGTGCACAGAGGAGTTTTAGACTTTGCGGATACTTGCTACATGTACTACAAAGATAGATGGAGCGCTGCTGGAATTTTAACCGCTAAGCCAGGCGGAATGTCTCCTATGGAAACCATGGCCTGGATGTTTGAAGGCGGCGGCCAAAGCTTTGTCGATGAGATGACGAAGGACTACAACGTGAAATTTATAAATGGCGCAGGCCAAATGGCCCCGCCAGAGATCTTCCTTACGACAAACAAACTCCTCGAAAAGCCTGAAGATTTTAAGGGCTTAAGAATTCGCTCAGCCGGCGATGGTGCTGCTATTATGGACAGAATGGGCGCCGCATGCTCGCTCATGCCGGTGGGCGAGGTCTTTGAGGCTATGCACCGCGGCGTAATCGACGCCTACGAAGTCGCAAGCCCTGCCGTCAACTGGACAATGGGGCTGCAGGAGGCCGGCAAATATATATATCTTTCTCCTGTGCGCCACCCGTATGAGTGGAACCCCTTCTTCTTCAACAAAAAGAAATGGGAGGAGCTTCCTGACGACTTGAAGAACATTATTGAAGCAGCGTGGAGAGAAGAGGCATTCACATATTACGCCAAGGCCATTCAGGCAGACCTGAAGGCGCTGGACAACTTCCGCAACGCCGGCGTGGAAATCCTCCCTCTTCCCAAAGCCATTGAAGACGCCTTCCTGAAGGAAGCGGACGCATTCTATGCCGAGGAGTCCAAGAAGGATCCATTCCTCGCCAAGGTGCTTGAGTCTTACGACAACTTCAAAGAGACGTTCAGGGCGGTTTGGCCGCGACCTTAATTAAGGTGTGCAACGCGTAAAAGCCGTAAAAGGACAATAACGATGTAACAAAATGGGGTGGGAATTCTCCCACCCCATTTACGTATCTTACTTCTTGCATCTCACGCTTCACGCTTTACGCCTCACGTCTTACGCCTTACTATTCTATCTTGACCTTTTTGCCTCCCTCTTCAACTTCTGCCTTCTCGGGCATCCTCACGGTCAAGACGCCATTTTTGAAGCTGGCCTTGGCACCATCGGGGTCAACCAAAACGGGGAGCGAAATGACGCGTGCGATCTTTCCGAAGTAACGCTCCGAGCAGTAGCAATCTTTAGACTCGACCTTCTTCTCCTGTATGCGCTCAGCCTTGATCGTCATGCGGTCTTCATAAACTTTCAACTCCACGTTCTGCGGATCGATCCCTGGCAATTCCATCTCTGCCACTAAATAGCCATCGTCACGATACAGGTCCACGTTCACTGCGGGAGCCCCCTCCGGAGGGCGAACGGTCATGTGCCTCGTAAAATCATCTATCATCGTAGAGATGTCCTGTTGGAGCCTGTCCAATTTCATGAGCATGCTTCTCCCCTCCTCCGTAAGCCTGCGACCGGGTTCAAAGAGCCAATGTTTCCCCATTTTTTTTCACCTCCCGTGATCGTCTCAATTGACAAAAGCCAAAAACTGTCCGATCGAAATGTTATATTTGCTGCATTTATCTTAGCACATTTATCAGCATTTGAACGGCACTTGCCGTCACGACGATGGACAATATCCAACGGAGCCACCGGTTTCCCTTCAAAATGGCGAAACGGGCGCCCATTGCCCCACCAACGAAGTTTCCGATAGCTAAGAGTATACCAAGGTAAAAGTCCACTAAGCCATGATACAGAAAAATAGCGAGGCTAAGGGTGGTAAACAAGGCTACGATTACCACCTTTAGCGCGTTAGCGTGAAGCAAATCCTTGCCGGCAGCTCCCACTATCGCCCACAACAAGAAAAAGCCGACCCCTGCCTGCACAAACCCCCCGTATATGCCTATGACGAACATGAAGGCGGCAACGATCCATTTAGATATGGGCACTTCTCGCTCTCGCTCCCACATATCGGGTTTTACTAACAAAAGAACGGCCATCGCGGTTATTAAAATGGCCACTGCGACGCTCAGGTATCGCTCATCGAGATTCACGGCACCGAACGTGCCAACCAAAGCACCGGCCATGGCCGGCAAGCCAAAAAAGGCGCTATCTCTCACCGTCACTAGCGACTTTTTATAGAATTGATGCGCCGCCACCACATTTTGAAAGAGGACGCCTACGCGATTAGTAGCGTTTGCGACAGATACATCTAAACCCATAAACACCAAAAGCGGTATGGAAAGCAAACTTCCGCCACCAGCCAACACATTTAAAAATCCGGCGCAAAATCCAACTCCGATGACAAGCCCGGCAGAAAGTATCGTCATTTGTCCTCCTCCAATTCCACGTCGTCTTTGCAGATATCGGCCCATCGCCCTTCCGTGAGCCTCGCCAGCTCCTCCGGAGAAACCGGGAAGAAGGCGTGATCGCTCCCCGCGGCGGCCCAAACCACGTCGTATTTCAGGATGTTTTCATCGAGCAAGGCCTGCAACTTCTCCGGGTAACACACGGGCGGCACACCGCCGATCTTGTAACCGGCATAGTCGTAGACAAAATCCGGCGGAGCCATGCGAACGCGCCTGGCGCCCAGCAGCTTCTTCACCTTCTGAGAGCTCAAGCGGCTCGAGCCGGAAAGCAAGGCAATCATCGGAGAACCGTCGATCAAAAGCAACAGGCTTTTTAAGATGCTCCCCTCTTTCACGCCAATGGCATTGGCTGCATCCTTCACGGTAAAAATAGTCTTATCGGTGACCGTGATCTTCCCGCCGTAGCCATGCTCCTCAAGATAAAGCCGCACGCGCTCCACCGCCTCTAAGTCGTTTGCGGATGCGCCTCCTTCGGTCATCTCATCATCCTCCTGTACTGTCATACAAGGATTTGTAAATGGCATAATTGGCCATGACCTTCTTCACGTAGTCGTTGGTCTCTTTATAGGGAATATCTTCGATCCACTCGTCGACCGGAGAATGCTCTTTCAGCCAACGACTCACCGAACCCATCCCGGCATTATACGCTGCCACCGCATATTCTGTCACCCCAAAGCGCTCGATGAGCCTCGAGAGATGCGCTGCTCCGAGGAGTACGTTGACTTTCGGATCATAAAAATCGGTGGCCGAAAGCTTTACGCGGCGCGCTTCATCTTCGGCCGTAGACGGCATGAGCTGCATCAGGCCCTGCGCCCCAACCCAGCTGGTGGCATTTGGGTCGAAGGCGCTTTCCTGGCGCATGATGGCCCACACGAGCAGCGGATCCACGCCGAAGCGCTTCGCCTCCGCGAGGACGATATCCGCGAAAGGGCGCGGATACAGAAGTTCCATAAGGGGTTTGGGAAGATCGGAAGCGCCGTCGAGAAAGGAAGAAAGCGGGGTGGCGAGCCTATAAGCCTCTTCCTGTCTGCCGAGCCATGCGGAAAGTTGCGCGGCTCTCAGAGTCGAAGGGGGATCTCCACGCGACGCAAGCCTCTTCTGTGCCCAATGAACGAAACCCCAGTCTTCCAGTTCGTCCGGCTCGCCCTTGAGTTCATCGGGCAATTCGTCGGAAAAGGGCAGATCCCGATGCTCCAGAGGGATGAGCGCATAGAAACTAAAAGGGTGATTTTTCTGCAACTCTTGTCGCAAAGACACGGCCCTTTGGCCGTTGCCCAGGTGCTCTTCGGCGCGCGAAAGCCAATATAGAAAGGCGGCTTGTCTGG
>LGFQ01000073.1 GCA_001508935.1 Synergistales bacterium 54_24 | reverse complement strand
TCCTTCGCTGCCGTTGTAACTGGGTGAATCTGTTCCCTGGGGTTTGGCTTGTTGCCGTACCACCTCCTTCATGGATGGTCAGGAGCGGGTTTTACAGGGGTTTTCTCCTTCGCATCCTTTTTAGTTTTCTTTGCGGTATCCTTCAAGGAGGCCTTCCTGTCGTCGGCATCCTTCGGGACGCCAAGGTGGTAGATCTTTCCGTCGTGCAGAGCGACGTCGGATCCATCCAAAAGCGTCAGGACCTCGATGGCGGACCCCCGCTTGAGGAGTTTCTGTCGGTGCTTTTCATCCAAAAGCAGCAGTTTCTTTCCCATCCAGGAGATGGTGGAGTCTCCCGAGGCCTTGCGGAAACGCCCTTTTACAGAGGATGTAGGGCAAGTTATCGGGGGAAGGAGCCAGCAGGAAGGCCGATTCCTTCCTTTCGGGTTCCACGGCGAAGCGTTCGTTGTGCTTGTCGAGATATGTGGCGAGGAAGGCGTTTGCCTCCTCGATGGTGGAGATGCCCGCCAGGCGCATGTCGACGACGAGCCGGTGCTAAAGAGTTCCCCAGAGGCGTTCCACCCGTCCTTTTGCCTGTGCTGAAAGAGGCCTTCAGCGGCTGGGTGTTTTAGGATATCCGGGGCTTTCCCGAACTGTGTGAGAGCGATAGTATAGCCCTTGAGTTCCTCTTTGGCGGAAAGCTTCCCTGATTTGGGAGAGAAGAAGATCGTGTGCGCATCGGAGTAGAGAATCCCCGGGACGCCGTATTTTCGTATCATGCGGTCCAGGACGTGGAAATAGCCGAAGAGGCATTCCGTAGGTTCCAGCCACAGGGCGAGGATCTTCCCCGTTGCGTCGTCGATGGCGCCGTGCAGGGAGAGCATGGAGCCGTTGCAGAGCCAGTCGAAGGGCGAGGCGTCGATCTGGACCATCTCCCCAAACCGCTTCTTCCTCTCCCTGCGGCGGTGCTTCTTAGGTCCCTTGTGGGTGAAAGGGTTTTTGATCCCCCCTTCTTTTAAGAATCCGTGTAATCGTCTTTGCCGAACGGCGAAGGCCCTTTTTTCGCACGAAGCAATTCCGACATATGGCTTAAGCTGGCTCTTTTCCACCGGGTCCGTGCCTGTTGGGCGACAAAGTCCCGGATATGTTCCGCCACGTAGTTTGACGGCTTGCCGCCGGTATTGCCGTGTATCAGTGACTCAACTCTCACTTCCCTGAACCGGGACTTGGCCCGCTGCGTCTGCCTGATGGACAGGTCCAGATATGACGCCGCCTCCCGGTTCGATATCCTTCCGTCACAGAGACGTTCCAAAACAACCAGTTTCCGCGCTTGTTTCAAAGACATTTTGAGGTCACCCGCATTCTTCTTCATGTTCGTTATTGTGACTCATAGGGGTGACATTTTCCCTGTCCCCTTAGAGGGTGACATTATCGCCGTCCGGTCACAATAAACCCTGGGCTTTGTTGACATTACGTCGTAATTGCTTATAATCACTACTGACAATTTTTCTATACCATCAAAAGGAGAGATGTGTTATGTGTGGAGGAAGACACGCCTGCTCTTGCCATGACGCCCCAGACCCTCGTCTGGAGGGCTTCTTGGCTCCATGCCTCTTGCTTTTGCTTAAAAAAGAGCCAGCCCACGGTTACGAGCTCGTGGAGAGGATCAAAACGGTCGAATTGCTCAAAGCCTTTCCCGACCCCGGAGTTATCTACAGATACTTACGCCGCCTGGAGGATATGGGGATGCTCGAGTCTCGCCTGGAACCGGGGAGCGGTGGGCCGGCTCGCAGGGTTTACTCGATAACGCCGGAAGGCGAGGATTACCTAAAGGCGTGGGTGGCAAGCCTGCGAGAGGTGCGTGACGCTTTGGATAGCTTCATCATGACGGCGGAAAAGGACCTTAAGCAAAACTGAAGCGAGATCTGGGACTCAACACCTAAGAGAGGAGGAAATGGCCACGCCCACAGCTATTAAAGCCTCAGGGCTAGTCAAGCGGTATGGCGACTTAGTCGCCGTTGACAGCATAAGCTTCGACGTAGAAAAAGGAGAGTCCTTTGGTTTTTTGGGCCCCAACGGGGCTGGCAAAACTACCACCATACGCATGCTCACCGGGCTTTCCAAACCTACAGCAGGAAAAGCCGAGTTGTTGGGTCTTGATGTTGGATCGAATGCCACCAGAACTAAAGGGTTTACGGGAGTAGTGCCGGAGGTCTCAAATCTCTACGACGAGCTCACAGCCCTGGAAAATCTCCTCTTTATGGGCAAACTCTACGGCGTAGCGAGCACGGAAAGACATAGGCGGGCCGAGGCATTGCTCGAGCTGTTTCGCCTGCAGGAAAAGAGAGACCGTCCATTCAGGACGCTCTCTCGAGGAATGAAGCGAGCTCTTACCATCGCCGCAGCCCTCATTCACAACCCAAAGATATTGTTCCTGGATGAACCCACTGTAGGATTGGATGTGATGGCGGCGCGTTCTTTGAGAAAGGTTATTAAAGAGTTGCACGATCAAGGGATGACGATATTTTTGACTACCCATTACCTGGAAGAGGCGGACATTTTGTGCGACCACATCGCGATCATTGTGAAGGGGCGAATCGTCGCGATCGAAAGGCCTGAGAAACTGAAGGAGATGGCAATTAAGGAACAAGCCGTCGAATTTACGGTATCTGGAGATGCTTCAACGCTCGTGGAGCCCCTGGCTGCGCTAACAGGATTTAAGCCCATCATCGTCAACTCGAGCACTTTGCGCTGCAGCGGCACTACAAATCGCCTTCTACCTCACATCTGCCGAGCGGTACAAGATGCGGGGGCAGAGATCGTGTCTGTAAATACCATAAGACCCACTCTCGAGGAGGCTTTTGTAAGGATAACCGGGCTTTCTCCAACTGTTATGGCTACGGAAAAGGGAGGAAAGTGACGATGCGCGATGACTTAAGGGGAATATGGTGCATTATCGAGAAAGACATGAAAACTTATTACTCCAAACCTCCGGCCGTCAGCTGGGGAATAGTATTTCCTGTCACGTGGGTTTTGGCCTTCTATCTCAGAAACCCGGTGGATTTCGAGGGGTTGGTCCCTGGCCTCTTAGCCATGACTGCGCTATTCAGCACTACCGCGGCTGAAGCGGTGGTGATAAACTTCGAACTTCGCCTGGGATCATTGGAGAGACTTCTCCTCGCTCCTATCAGTATGATGGCAATTTTATTGGGCAAAATTCTGGGCGGAACCGTATTCGGCCTCTTTATGAGCTCGGCGGTGGCAGTGATATGCGCCCTATTCCTAAATATTCACATGGATTGGGCTTCGTTTTTCTCAATCCTCTTGCCAGCGCTATTGGCATTTTCCGCCATGGGGTCGCTCCTCTGTCTGATGGTTAGGGAGGTTTTTGAGGCTCAAACTTTACTCAATCTTCCCCGCTTCGTCATGGTATTTTTAAGCGGCGTGATATATCCCCTTGAAGCAATGCCGAGAGCCTTGCAATTTGTGGCCCATCTTTTGCCCCTCACCTACGCCGTAAAAGGGTTTAGGGGCGCCTCAGATCCCAACCAAGGCGCCCCAATAGCCCTTCAAGCCATGGTTCTAATGGCGTTCTTTCTGCTCTTTCTATTTCCAGCTGCTAAATTGCTATCGAAAAAGTTCGAATAACCTTTTATCCTCCACCGATAAACGGGAGGAGTTTTATGCTATCGCCGGGCTGAATCGCCTCGTCCATACTGAGCATCTTGCCGTTACACACGGCTACGCCGACGATGGCGGGGTCCACTCCGCCCATTTTTAAAACTTCACACAACGCCAGCGGCCGATCAATGGAAAGTTCTATCTTTTTTTCTTTGCCGCCGGCCAGCTCTGGCATCAAAATTAGCGTCGCCACGCACTACCACCTACACACACCCTCAGCTCGAGCTGCTTCGACCACAGCCTTCGCTACAGCTGGAACGACGCGCTCGTCAAACGCCGAGGGAATGATATAATCTGCCTTTAACTCTCGTTCTGAAACAAGGCCACTTAAGGCATTAGCAGCGGCCAGTTTCATACCCTCGGTTATTTTCATGGCCCCGGCGTCGAGGACACCCCTAAAGATGCCAGGGAAACCGAGGCAGTTATTTATCTGATTGGAGAAGTCGCTCCTTCCTGTAGCCACAACAACAGCTCCAGCCTCCTTGGCCTCATCTGGGAAGATTTCTGGCACCGGGTTAGCCATGGCAAAGATTACGGCCCCTTTCTTCATAGACCTCACCATATCCTTAGTTACCGCTCCAGCCACAGACACGCCGAGGAAGACATCGGCTCCCTTAAGAGCAGCCGCTAAGTCTCCAGAAAGTCCCTCAGGGTTAGTAATTTCGGCCAATTCTTTCTTAGCCCAATTTAGGTCTGTCCTGTTTCGGCTTATAATCCCTTTGCTGTCGCAAACAACAACGTTTTTAGCCCCTGCGCTCAGGCAGATCTTCGCAATAGCTGTGCCGGCAGCACCAGCCCCATTTATCACAATGCGGACGTCGTCCATGGTTTTGCCTACCACCTTCAAGGCGTTTTGGAGGCCTCCCAAAACTATAACTGCCGTGCCATGCTGATCATCGTGAAAGATGGGAATGTCTACCTGCTCCTGAAGTTTCCTCTCTATTTCAAAGCAGCGAGGAGCGGCGATATCCTCAAGGTTTATGCCGCCAAATGTCGGAGATATGAGGCGCACCGTCTCTACAATCTTTTCCACGTCTTTCGTTGCAACTAATATGGGAAAGGCGTCGACGTTTGCGAATTTTTTGAAAAGGTTACACTTCCCCTCCATTACAGGGAGCGATGCGAGCGCTCCGATATCGCCCAAGCCCAATACAGCGCTGCCGTCACTCACGACGGCCACCAAGTTCCAACGGCTGGTGACCTCCCAAACCTTAGAGGGGTCGCTATGTATCTGTCTGCACGGTTCAGCCACACCAGGCGTATATGCCAAGGAAAGGTCCTCCGCCCCCTTCAAGGGGACCTTATACCCTACCTCTATTTTTCCTCGATGAGCCTTGTGTAATTCAAGGGCCTTTTGATAAACATCACTGCGCTCTGCCATTTCTGTTATCACCCTCCGAAAGGTCGTATTCGCGGCATCCACCTCGCCGCCCCATGTTATGATTTTAGCTTACATGAGCAGATTTGGCAAAAACGTAGTTATTACCGGCACATAAGCGAGGAACAGGAGTCCCAACATCATGACTATAAGAAAGGGAAGTATCTTTTTGGTGATTTCACCCATGCTTACATTTGCTATGCTGCAACAGGCAAAGAGAGAAATCCCAACAGGGGGCGTGGCCATGCCTATGGCAAGCGACATAACAGTTATAACGCCAAATTGCACTAAATCTATACCGACTTGTTCCGCAATAGGCGCAAACACTGGGACAATAAGAAGTATTATTGCAGCTGTTTCCATAAACGTCCCCAATATTAAATATATAACAAGCATCAAGAAGTAGATGACATATTTATTTGTCGAGAATGACAGAATGCTATGCGATACGATTGTAGGCACTTGTTCTACCGTCATGAGCCAGCCAAAGGGATTGGCAGCAGCTATAAGCAACATTATCATGGCTGAATTAAGCGAGGCTTTGTAAAATATCGGGACCAAATCTTTGAGCGTAAGTTCGCGATAGACGAAGAAACTGACAATCAGTCCATAGACAACTGCTATAGCTGATGATTCTGTGGGTGTAAAAACTCCACTCATTATGCCTCCTAATATTATAATGGGCATCATCAATCCCCACGAGGCGTCGGCAAGTGTTTTAAGGCGCTCTTTCCAGCTGTGACGTTCCTCCGTAGGGTACCCAAGTTTACCCGACATGTAACGATTCATAAAAAGGAGCAATGCGGAGAGAAAGCACCCTGGAACGATCCCCCCTATGAGGAGTTTTCCTACCGAAACATTGGCCGTAACGCCAAAAATGACCATAGTGATGCTTGGCGGTATAATTACGCCGAGGCATGCAGCTGCAGCAACAACAGCCGCTGCATAACTGCGCTCGTATCCGCGTTTTTCCATTTCTGGGATTGTGAGGTTTCCGATAGCAGCAGCAGTAGCGGGGGTGGATCCCGATATAGCAGCAAAGAAAGTGCATCCAACTATGGAGACCGCGGCCAGCCCGCCTTGCACATGTCCCACCAGGGTGTTCGCCAATTCTACAATGCGCCTCGACACGCCGCCACGCTCCATGATTGCCCCGGCGAGCATGAAAAAGGGTATGGCCAAAAGGGGAAAGGAATTTGCTCCTGCGACCATGCGCATGGGAATCAACGTAAGCGGAAGATTGCCGGAAAAAATCATAGCAAAAAGGGCAGCAATAGCCAGTGCAAACCCTATCGGCACATTGATCGCAAAACATATAACTAACGTAGCCAATAAAATAGTAAGCATTGAAAAATCACCCCTATAGCCGGTTGTCGCTGTTGTCTACGCTAAGCCTTTTAGCGATTTTAAAATCTCTTGGCTCCCATAAATCAATATCAACACACCCATAACTGGGATAGAGGCATAAACATAACTCATTGGTAAACCCAGAGCAGGCGACGGCTGCCTTGAAGTCATAACTATCACTTTCCATCCATAATAAATCATACAAGAACCAAAAAACATAACTATCCCTTGAACCAATATCCTTAAAATCCTTTGCATGTTCTTAGGAAGTAATCTCACCAATGCATCAATGCCTATATGTATGCCCTCTTTGATGCCTATGGCAGCAGCTACAAAAGTGCACCATACGAAGAGAAATCGTACCAGTTCTTCGCTCCATGATGGAGCCCTATTAAAAGCATACCGCATTATCACTTGGTAGAACGTAAGAGCAGCAATTATCATCATCAAAATAGCCAAAAACCATTTTATCCCTGTATTAAACCATGCATACACGCTTCGTCTCTCAACCATGTCAACCCTCCCACATGCAAAGCAGAGAGGAAGAGGCTTTGCTCTCCCTCTCTGCTTGATGCAAAAGCTATTTTACGCTCTGGGCTTGCTCTACTAGCGCTTTACCACGCGCTTCGTCGCCCTCACCGATCACCTTATAGAACTTGGGGTACACCTTCTCGACGGAGACCTTCACAAATCCGTCCTTCTCTACTTCATTTATTTCCATGCCCAGATCTTTCAGGACACCTAACATGCGCGTCTCGTACTTTGCAAACTCCTCGCGCTGAATTTCACAGGCAGCTTTGGCGCATTCGGCTATAATCTGTTGTTGCTCCGGAGTAAGCCTCTGCCAGAACATTTCCGAAACGATATACTGCCTCGGATAGTAAAAGTGGCCGCTCAGAGACAGGTATTTCTGCACCTCGTAAAACTTCTGGCTGTAGATCAAGTTTAACGGGTTCTCCTGGCCATCCACTACACCCTGTTGTAGGGCCGTATAAACCTCGCCAAAGGCCATGGGAATGGCAGAGGCACCAAAGGAGTTTATGGTGTCTATCATGATTTCGCTTTCCATAACGCGAATCTTTAAGCCTTTCATGTCGTCAATCGTCTTTATGGGGCGCTTGCTGTTGGTGAAATAGCGGAAGCCTCCGTCATTATAAGCTAAATGACGGATACCTACGCTTAAATATTTTTGCTGAACCTGCTGCCCCACGGGCCCATCGAGCACTTTATGGGCATGGTCGAGGTCGAGGAAGAGAAACGGCAGATCCTAGCAGAAACTTTAACCATTTATCATTTTCTCTGCTATCTCTCTGAACTCTTCTATTGTGAGCAGTCCTCCCTTCGACAGGGATTTTTCCTTAATGGCGTTTACAATCTCAAGCTTTTGTTCGTCATTAGCTGT
>LGFQ01000072.1 GCA_001508935.1 Synergistales bacterium 54_24 | reverse complement strand
CACTCAACACATTCAACATACCATTGACACCGATATGCGAGTGGGTAGAATTGGTTTCCATAAAAACCAATCATGTTTGAGCTGCTCTTAAGGTTCTTCCAAAGAGGTGGTGATGCGTGAGGAGAAAAACATAATCAAGACAAACTGAAAATGCTTAACAAAGTCGCCATAAGGAAAAGACAAATTGCACGCTTGCAAAAGGAGGAAAATGATGCGGAGCTTAAGAGTGGCAGTCATTTCGTTTTTGGTTTTCTTGAACCTTTTACTCGTCAAGCCGCCTGCCTTTGCCGCCGAAGTGGCCGACAGCGTCTACCACAACGGGATTTTCTATACCGTAAGCGAACAGACGCCCAAGGCAGAGGCCGTAGCCATCAAAGATGGAAAGTTTATCTTCGTAGGTAGCAATGAGGAAGTAAAGGCTTATATCGGAAGCGACACCAAAGTAGTGGACCTCGAGGGGAAAACCGTCCTTCCTGGACTAATCGAATCTCACATGCACTATGCCTCTTATGGTGCGCTACAGATGCAAATTCAGGCGCACTGGCGCCCGAAAGAAGAAATACTGGAAGCCGTCAAAAAGGCCTACCCTTCGGCCAAAGAAAAGGGCGAGTGGATTTTGGGAAGAGGCTGGAACCAAGAGGTTTGGGACCCGCCACAATTCCCAACCCGTGCAGAGCTCGACGCAATAGCGCCAGATGTGCCGGTTTATTTAGTGCGCACCTGTGGACACGCTGCCTGGGTCAACAGCAAAGCGCTCGAAATAGCCGGAATCACCGCTGAAACACCAGACCCAGAAGGCGGTGAAATTTATCGCGACGAAAAAGGCCAACCTACCGGGATTCTCACCGACACGGCGATGAAGTTAGTTAGCGGAAAAATCCCGCCCCTTACAGAAGATCAACAAAGGAGAGCGCTGCTTGCGGCCCAAGAAAACCTGCTTTCCTACGGCATCACTACCGCCAACGATATGGGAACCAGCCTCGAGACGTTTAACCTGATGAAAGAGCTATACGAAGATGGCAAGCTCAAGATCCGTATCTATGCCTATGGCGCGTCTGGCAGCTATGGCAAAGCCGACGCCACGTCGTATGCTCCATTTTTGGAGATGGGCCCGCAAAAGGAGCTTTACAACGACCGCCTCACGCTGGGCGGGTTAAAGTTCTACGCCGACGGATCCTTGGGCGCCCGCAGCGCATGGCTAAAGGAAGAATATTCGGACCGTCCGGGGCACTTCGGCAACCCTCGCGAAACCGACGAATCGCTTTATGCCATGGTGATAGCTGCCCGTAAGGCTGGCTTTCAGGCCGCAACCCATGCCATAGGCGACGCCGCCAATCACCAAGTTTTAAATGTTTACGAGAAGGTCCTCAAAGAAATTCCCGAGCCGAAGGACCATCGTTTTAGAATAGAGCATGCGCAGGTCATTTCGCTTGAAGATATACCGCGCTTTGCGGCGCTTGGCATCCTTCCGAGCATGCAGACATGTCACGCCACGTCCGATAAAAACATGGCAGAATCCCGCGTGGGCCCCGAAAGGATTAAGGGCGCCTATGCCTGGCGCAAATTGATAAACGCGGGCTCGATCATTCCAAACGGTACAGACGCTCCAGTCGAACTCGTTAACCCCTATCAAAACCTTTTCGCTGCCGTAACGCGAATGGACACAGAAGGCCAACCTCCAGGCGGTTGGTATCCTGAGGAAAAGATGACCCGCGAAGAGGCCCTCAAGTCTTATACAATTTGGGGAGCCTATGCCGATTTCAAAGAAACAACCTCAGGTTCCATAGAAAAGGGCAAATGGGCCGACTTCGTCGTTATAGATAAGGATTACATGAGCTGCCCGGAAATGGAGATAAAGGACATTAACGCGCTCCTTACCGTCGTGGCCGGCGAAGTGCTCTATTCTCGCTAAGGCTTCAACCTCGTTAGCCCTCGGCCCTTTTCGCAATTGCCGAGGGCTAACGAAGCCACTCATAAAAAAGGCGAGCAAAATGTCATCTAATAACATTGTAACTAAGTGCGCCAAGTTGAACGGCAACGGAAACGACTTTATAGTGATCGACAACCGAAGCTCGCGTTGGACCGCATCGGAGCTCTCGAGGATCAGCCGATCCCTCTGCAGGCGCCGTGAGGCCTTGGGGGCCGACGGGGTCCTATCCATGGAATTCTCCTCGAGGCTTCACTTCAGGATGCGCCTCTTCAACTCCGACGGCTCCGAGGGAGAAATATGCGGTAACGGCGCCAGGTGCATCGCCAGATATGCCTTCGAAATGGGGATAGCCCCGCGCGAGATGACCTTTGAAACGCTCGCCGGAGACGTGCAAGCCTGCGTCGAAGCCCCTATGGTAGCGCTCGAAATGCCCGAGGTGGACTTAAGCCGGGTCGTCCTCGACGAGGCGCTCGAAGTGGCTGGCCTAAAGCTGCGCTATTCCTTCGTAACAGTCGGAGTCCCTCACGTCGTGATCTTCTTGGACGATCTCTCAAAGAGGACGACGGAGGAATTGACCCGGTTGGGAAGGGAGATCCGCTATAGGGTGGATCTCTTCCCTCAAGGGACCAACGTAAACTTTGTGGCCCTCGATAGGAAAGGGCTTTTCTGCATAACCTACGAAAGGGGCGTCGAAGGCATCACCTCCTCCTGCGGCACCGGCTCTGTGGCCAGCGCCATAATATCTCACCTTCTCGGCAAAAGCGGCGAAAAAACGGATGTCCGCAACTTAGGAGGGATAAATACGGTTTCTCTCTCCTTTTTAGAGAAAGGTCGCGTGCTCCCAGCGCTTGCCGGCAAGACCGCCTTCGTAGCCCGACTTGAGGTCTTAGAAGAAGCCTTGGCGGACATTCCTTAGGCCGTTGGCCCAATCGCCGAATAGGATGGGAGCTTTTGTGCCGGCCATCGATCGTTAAAACGAAAGGTGAGGTAGGAAAATGATACTGGTAACCGGAGGCGCGGGTTATATAGGAAGCCACGTCGTGCTGTCTCTGCGCGAAATGGGCTACGAAGTAGTCGTGTTGGATGACCTGAGCCGCGGACATGAGGATTTGATCTTTTCGCCCAACTTCGTGGAGTGCGATATCCGCGACCGCGAAGCGGTAGACAAGGCTTTCACTCGCTTTCCCGTCGAGGCAGTCCTCCACTTCGCCGCCAGGAGCCTCGTGGGCGAATCGATGCGGGAGCCCGAAGCCTATTACGACGTGAACGTAAATGGGACGCTTTCGCTACTTTCTGTCATGCGGGACCGCGGCGTGAACGCTCTGGTCTTCTCCTCCTCCGCCGCAGTCTACGGAGAGCCAAAGCGAACGCCCATATCGGAAGAAGACGAACTGCGCCCTACCAACGTTTACGGCGAGACCAAACTGTTCATAGAGTCGATGTTGCGCCGTTACCACGAAGCATATGGGCTCAACAGCGTTTCGCTCAGATATTTCAACGCCGCTGGGGCCGACCCTGAAGGCCGAAGCGGCGAGGATCACGATCCCGAGACGCACCTCATACCCTTGGTATTGGACGTGGCATTGGGACGCAGGAAGGAGATCACGATCTTCGGCACGGATTACCCAACGCCCGACGGCAGCTGCATTCGCGACTACATCCACGTCACGGACCTCGCCTCTGCACACGTCCTCGCCCTAAAAAGCTTGACCCAGGGCGAGGCTCGCTGCTCCGCTTACAACTTGGGCAACGGCATGGGGTATTCTGTCAAAGAGGTCATAGATGTGGCGAGGCGCGTTACGGGTAAAACCATACCGGCGAGCGCAGGCCCCAGGCGGCCCGGCGATCCAGCGGTGTTGGTGGCCTCGTCAGATAGGGCGCAAAAAAACCTCGGCTGGCAGAGGGCTCACCCAGGGCTCGAAGAGATCGTCGCGACTGCCTGGGAGTGGCACCGCCGCAGGTTCAGCCGATGAGAAAGAACTCCTTTGGGACTCCTTCCGTGAGGCAAAGGGGGCCATCGGCTGTTATCAAATAATCGTCTTCCAGGCGCAAACCCCCTCGTCCCTTAACGTAGACCCCAGGTTCGACAGTCACTACGTCACCTTCTTGAAGGACATCGTCGGAACTGGGCGAAAGCCGAGGAGCTTCGTGCAACTCGAGCCCTATGCCGTGGCCGAGGCCGTGGGTGAAATACGCGCCAAAACCGGCCCTTTGTATGACGGCTCGCGCAGCGGCATCGACATCTTTGGCAGCTACACCCGGCTTCATCACTTCGAGTGCCACCTTTTGCGCCTCAGAGAGCAAATTATGAACGTCGTAGGCCCAGGCATAGCGCCTTTTGGCCGCCACGTTGCGCGTTATGTCGCACACGTAGCCCTCATACCTTGCGCCGTAGTCCAAGGTGAGCCATTCGCCCGGCATCAGGCGCCTGTCGGTGGGGGCGCCATGGGGGAGAGCGCTTCGTTCTCCCGAGGCTACGATGAATTCGTGGCTTTTCCATCCTCCCTCAGCCCCACTCATGCGCAGACGAAACTCCAAAAGCGCAGAAAGCTTCACCTCTGCATCGCCTGGCCCGAAGGAGTCGAGGGCTTCCTCCAGCGCAGACGCGGCAAAAGCAGCGGCCTTTCTGATGCAAGACACTTCAAGCTCATCCTTGCACCGTCGAAGCGACGGGATGATGGACGAGGAGTCGACCCACTTCACGTCTATACACTCGAGCTTCTTGAAGAGGGCGTAACTCACGCGCTCTCCCTCGAAGCCGACGCGGCGCAATCGCCTTACCCCCAAGAGTTCCTTTAAGACCTCCAGGGTTTGTCTTTGCCCTTGATCTACCACCTCAAAACGCGACTGCTCCTCGGCTTGAACCGTGTATCGCCCATCGGTGATCAAAATCTCCTCGTCGTGGGTGATGAGGAGGGTGGCGCTTGAGCCTCGAAACCCCGATATGTAGTAGGCCCCCTCCCAATTGGACCCCTCCGTCACGAAGAGCACAAAGCCGTCCAGGACTTGATCGCGAAGCTGCGCCCGCAAACCTTCGAGGCGCTGAGGAATGCGTCCGTATGTCATGCTCTTTCGCCACCAGGAAGCTCGAGCAGCCGCCACAGCTCCTCCTGTGCCGGCTCTTCCTCTACATACGCCTCATCTGTAACGCAGCCGACGATGGACGCCTCTATCCCCTGCGTTCTCAGGCTCGCCATCGCCTCGTCAGCGCACTCGGGCGGCAAGACCGCAAGGAGCGCCCCAGAAGATATGAGGCGCAACGGATCGAAGCCGAGGAAGGACGCGACCTTAGCCGTTATGGGATGAACCGGCACGGCGCCATCGTCTATTTCAGCAGCGCGGCGAGCGGTGCGCAGCACCTCCTGAAGGGCACCCCGAAAGCCCCCCTCTGTAGGATCGTGCATGAAGCGCGCCACGTCCCTCAAGAGACGGGACTCCGGAAGGACAGAGAGCCCTTCCTTCCAGCGCAATACCTCCGTCATCTCCTCATCGCTCAAGATCCCTTTCAAAAGATCGGGCCTGTCGCTCGCCAATATCGTCATACCCTCGAGGCCGATATGCTTGGTGACGACGATGACGTCGCGAGGCCTTATCGACTCTGCTCGGAGGACTCTTCTGCCTTGGCCCAACATGGTGCCCACGATCACCGGCTTTTCATACCCAATGCCGAACTCCGTATGTCCACCGACTATGGCCACGCCGATCTCGCGGCACGCTTCGTCCATCTCTTTCATGAGAAGCGCGATATCGCCCTCGGCGCCACAGGATGGGAATATCAACGTGGCCAGAAAATATGCCGGCTCTCCCCCTTTTGCGGCGATGTCGTTGGCGTTCACGTGCACCAAAAGCCTACCGGCCCCGGCCTTGGCCCCTACGATCGGATCGGATGCCGCCAGCAAAAACCTCCCGGCCGGCCAGCCTATGACAGCCGCGTCCTCGCCTACAGAGGGGCCAACCATTACCTCTCGTCTCTCAAAACCCCGCAACCCCAACACCAATCTTTCCAAGACCGGAGGCGGAAGCTTGCCGACACGGCCCCTTTTCGCGTCCATGACCTATCCCTCTTTCTTTGGAATGCTATAGATGCAGCCGCAATACTTTTGCCTGTAAAGCCCAAGGCGACGGCTCTCTTCGACGGAGAGAGCAAAGCCTCCCCTTTTTCGCCAGGTTCGACTCACCCACTCGATTCCAGCCGCCCGACAGAGCGCACGCCCAAGAGCATTTATCGTATCGGGGTCTTTGTGGGGGCTTATCGTAAGGCTCGTCGCCATCGCATCGCATCGCCTTCTGAGGGCTTCTGCAAGGGCGGATTCGAGCTGCAAGGCAAAGCAAAGGGCACACCTCTTCCCGCCCTCGGGCTCTTCAGCCAAATGTCGAGTTCTTTCAAGCCACGCCTCAGGTTCATAAGGCGCAAAAATAACAGAACTGCCCATCTCGCGGGCCAATTTTTCTACGGCTTCGCGCCTTTTGCTGTATTCGTCCGCCGGGTGGATGTTGGAGCCGTAGAAGTATCCCACTACGTCCAACCCTTCATCGACGAGAACCCTCCAGGGGATGGTGGCATCGGGCGCACAGCATATGTGCAGAAGCGCTTTCTCTGCGGTCATTGCACTTCTCGAGCCTCGACGTTGGCCGCAAAGATCAGATAACCGGTGTGCCCGATCATCATATCCTCGGGGCGCAACCGTTCTGGATCTATTTTCCAATACCTGTGCATTATCTCGATAACCTGGATGTCTGCGAAATGTCGTTCCTTCAGTGCAGCCAACGCATGCTGCACCTGATTCGTTGTGGGCAGGATCATGCCGATGCGACGACCAGGGGCCAAAGCTAAAATCGCATGATGGAGATAGTTCCACGGGTCGGGCACGTCGAGAAAGACAGCGTCCGCTTCCCGCTCGTCGAAGCCTTCAGCTATATCGCGCACCTTGAATGTCACCCTGTGGGCAACCTTCCAGAGCTTGCAATTTTCTTCGGCGAGCTTCGAGAACTCGCCCCTCCTGTCATAGGATATGACCCTCCCCTCATCTCCCACGAAATGAGCAAGGGTCGCCGTCAGACTCCCGGAACCGGTGCCGCACTCCACGACGGTAGCCCCAGGAAAGATGTCCAAATAGAGGAGGATGAAGCCCGCCTCCTTGGGAAATATTATCTGAGTCTTGCGCTTGAGCTTTCTGGTATATTCCCCGAGCATCGGCTTAAGTATATAAAACGGATGGCCAGTATGGGTCATTACGGCCTTGCCGTAATCGGAAGCCAATATGTCATCATGACCGATGACCCCCACGTGAGAGCCCATCCTCCTGCCCGGGACCAAAGATAGCAAGAATCCGTCTTCGAGTTTTGGAGACCAAAGATATACCATATCGCCGGCTTTAAGCAAAATGACCACCCCACGAGATTGCAACTCTCATGGCATTATAGCGCATCATCTTCAGCGTGGAGGTCATAGATCTCGGCCATCTCCTTATGCAGCGCCCTAAAGACGTCGAGCATCTTGGGGCTGAAGACACCAGGCCGCAGGCGCTCGTCTCCCTCGAGGATTATCCGGCAGGCTCTCTCGTGGTCAAAGGGATGTTTGTAAGCCCTCTTCGACCGCAAGGCATCGTAGACGTCAGCTATGGCCACAACCTGCGCCTCCCACGGTATCTCTTCGCCCGATAGGCCGTAAGGATAGCCGCCTCCGTCATACCGCTCGTGGTGGTAAAGACATATCGTCCTGGCGACGGCAAGCCAGTCTGAAGGACCTATAATCTCAGCCCCCCAGATGGTATGGCGCTTGACAATCTCAAACTCCTCCGCAGACAGCGGGCCTGGCTTGGTCAATATGCGGAGCGGAACCTTGACCTTCCCTATGTCGTGGAGCTTAGAAAAACGGCCTATCATCTCTATCTCCTC
>LGFQ01000071.1 GCA_001508935.1 Synergistales bacterium 54_24 | reverse complement strand
GCTCGGAGAGGCACTCAGAGCATCGGGCGACAAAGAAGGCGCCATCCGTGCTTTTCGCATCGGTGCTCGCTTGTCGCCCGAGCGAGCAGACGTTTGGGGGAAGCTCGGCGTTGTGTTGTTGGAGGTAGGCCGCTACAGCGAGGCGACTGAGGCCTTCCTCAGGGCGACAACTCTTTCTCTCGCAGATGGGCAGTATTGGTATCAGCTCGGCTTCTCGTACATGGCAAGCGGAACTCCCCAGTCTGCGATAGAGCCGCTTCAGAGGGCTGTAGAACTGCGCCCCGATCGAGCGCGGTGGTGGCAGCTCTTGGGCGAAGCCCTCGTCAAGTCCGGAAGATACGATGAGGCGATCGCCGCCTTAGAAAAAGCCGTGAAGACGGATCAGGACGACGTAGAGGGGTGGCTCGCCTTGGGAGGGGCCTATCTTAAGCAATCGAGGTTCGAAGAAGCCTTGGAGAGCTTTCGAAGGGCCGAAGGGCTCTCTCCTTGGGATTATAGGGCCTTGTTGGGGCGCGGGAGGTCCCTTTTGAGCCAGGGACATCTCGAGGATGCCTCCGGCGCTTTGAGGGAGGCGGCGCGTCTGGCTCCGAACGAGGCGGAGCCTTGGGTAGGCATCGGCGAACTCTATATGAAATTGAATCAATATGACAGGGCAGTGGAGAGCTTGAAGCGAGCGATCAAGCTCGAGCCCGATGACGACACGGCGTGGAAGCTCCTGGGGCAGGCCTATTATCTCTGGGGGCAGTACGACGGGGCAATTGAAGCGTATAGCGCCCTTGTGGAGAAGATGCCCGAAGGCAAGAACAACGAGTCCGAATACTACGAACTCGCCATATCCTATATAAAAGTTGGGGACACAGCATCAGCGCAGCGCATCCTCAGCCTCTTAGAGAGAAAGAACTCCTCGTATGCGCAGGAGCTGCGCAAGGCGCTTCAGGAGCGCTAAGGTTGTGTTTTCACCGCGATCTCGCCATCGCCTCGGATAAGCCTTCCGATGGCAGCGGCGTCGTGCCAACCCGAAGTGCGACATGCCGCAAGGACCATTTCGCTTCCTTCGGGGTGTACGGCCAAGAGCAACCCTCCAGATGTCTGAGGGTCAAACAAGAGCTCCGCTTCTGCGGGTGAAATCTCATCTAAGCCGCCGATTTGTGGGGCGTAGAGTTTGCGGTTCCTGTACCCACCGCCTGGCACAAATCCCTCCTCCGCGTATTCCAAGGCTCCTGGGATTACGGGCAGGCGTTTTGTATATATCTCAGCCGAGAGACCTTTTGAAGAAAGCATGTTGAACAAGTGTCCCGCTAAGCCGAAACCGGTTACATCGGTGCAGGCGTGGATGTAAGACTTGGAGATGTCATCCAATTTCAGCGGCAGGTCGTTAAGTCGTCTCATGCTTTCAACGGCCGCGTTCATGTGTTCGGCCTTGGCCATATCCACTTTGGCTGCCGTCGAGATCAGACCCGTGCCCAGGGGCTTTGTGAGGATCAAAATATCGCCCTCTTCGGCACCGTCGATGCGCCAAATATCGTCGCGACGCGCTTCGCCGAAGACGACGAGGCCGTATTTCGGCTCCCGGTCCTCTACGCTGTGTCCACCGGCCAAGATTGCGCCAGCCTCTATGACTTTCCTCTGGCCGCCCTGCAATATGCTCTGCAACACCTCGATAGGTTCGCAGCTCAAGGGGAAAGCGACGACGTTCAGCGCTACCCTGGGCCTCCCGCCCTTCGCGAAGACGTCGCTCAGCGAGTTTGCGGCCGCCACCTCGCCGAACAAAGCGGGGTCATCCACGATGGGCGTTATGAAATCGATGGTGAGGATACCAATCCTTTCCTCATCGATAGCCCAAAGCGCAGCGTCTTCCCCTCCCTTCCATCCGGCCAGGAGGGATTTATCGTCGGACTGCGCGAGTCCTTCTAAGAGTTTTTGTAGGTCCGCCGGACCTATTTTGGCCGCTCAGCCGGCCGCGCTGGACATCTGCATAAGCCGCACCATGTCGATCTCCTTCGGATTCGCTCATTTTCCAAAGCGATTATAATTTATCATATCTGTCGTAGGCAAGTTTTAAAAACGAGGGAGGAGAGTCGCGCGATGGACCTTAGAGAGCAGAAGTGCAAGCCCTGCGAAGGAGGAGTGCCGCCGTTCACGGAGGAGGAGGCGAAGGAGTATTTGAGCGAGGTTCCTGATTGGGAGATCGCTCAGGAAAACGGCAGGCTGTGCATACGCAGGACCTTTAAGTTCAAGGATTTCAAGGGCTCATGGCGCTTCTTCGACGAAGTGGCCGCTTTGGCCGAAGACGAGGGACACCATCCCGATATTTTGGTGCGCTGGAACAGGGTGACCATAACGCTCACTACCCATGCGATAAAGGGGCTTTCGATAAACGATTTCATAATGGCGGCCAAGGTCGACGACCTTTACGGAAGCTCGTAGCCAAAAGAAAGTTAGAGAGGGCACCTAAAAATGTCCTCTCTAACTGCGCTTTAGATCAGTAAGAGCTTATGAGCTTCACGTAGTTGGCGCGCTCGAAGGCCTTTGGGTTCGCCACGGCCCTCTGACTGAGATGCCCTCTGATCTCCTCTGCGCTCTTAAGCCCCTTTTCCTCCAAGAAGCGCCTGAACTCTTCGAGCATTACGGAGGCGTGGCTTATCCCGTTTTTCAGGAGCGCCGATGCGACCATGGCCACCTTGGCTCCGGCGAGGATGCACTTGGCTATGTCTTCTCCCTTGTGCACGCCTCCCGTTATCGCTATATCCGCTTTTATGCGCGGCGAGATTATGGCGGCCCATCGCAGCCGCAGCAATAGCTCCTGCGGCGTGCTCAATTCGAGACGAGGCACTACATCCATCGTTTTGATGTCCAGATCCGGCTGGTAAAAGCGGTTAAAGATCGTTATGCCCTCGGCTCCGGCCTCCGTCACCGTTTTCGCTACGAAAGGTATGGAGCTGTAAAAGGGAGAGAGCTTAACCGCTACGGGAATTTCTACGGCCTCGCACACGTCTTTTACGATCTCCGACAGCTCTTCCTCCACTTGTGACGACGTTACGAGGGGATCCGTGGGGATGGTGTATACGTTGAGCTCCAGAGCATCGGCTCCAGACTCCTCTATGTGGCGGGCGTAATCTGCCCACTTCCCCGGGGAGGCTGCGTTCAAGCTCGCTATGATGGGCATGGAAGTGGAGTCCTTTGCCGCTTCTATGAGCTTTAGATAGGGCTCTGGCCCTATGCCGTATTGCGGAAGCTCTGGAAAGTAGGTCAACGCCTCGGGGAAGCTTTCAGTTCCTTCCTCGAGATGCTCGTGCAGCCTTATGCTTTCAGCGATCAGCTCCTCTTCGAAGAGGGAGTGGAGCACTATCGCTCCGACTCCCGCTTCTTCGAGCCTCTTTATGTTATCGAACTGTTTGGTCAGGGGCGAAGCCGAAGCCACTAACGGGTTTTTCAGCTTTAACCCCAAATATGTCGTGGAAAGGTCCGTCACACTGCATCCTCCTTCCTGCCCAAGATCTGCGAAAGGCCTTCGTATAGGGCCCAGCGCTCATATATGCCCTTTTGGGCCGCCTCGAGCAATTTTTCAGCTCTCTCCGGGAAGGCATTGTGGAGCATGGCGAAGCGCGTTTCGTTGAGGGCATATTCCTTAAGCGGGATCTGCGGCGCTTTTGAATCGAGCTGCAACGGGGACTTTCCCTCCGCTGCGAGGCGGGGGTCATAGCGCAAAAGAGGCCAGTGGCCGCAAGCCACGGCCTTTTTTTGCTGTTCTAAGCCATATTTAAGATCGTATCCGTGGGCGATGCAATGGCAGTAAGCTATGATGATGGACGACCCGGGATATGACTCTGCCTCCAAGAATGCCCTGATCGTTTGGGCGTCGTTCGCGCCGATGGCCACGCGTGCCACATAGACATTGCCGTATGTCATGGCCATGAGCGCCAAGTCTTTTTTGCCGGTAGGTTTACCGGCAGCGGCGAACTTCGCCACGGCTCCCGTGGGCGTGGCCTTGGACATCTGTCCCCCCGTATTCGAATATACCTCGGTGTCGAGCACAAGGACATTCACGTTCTCCCCAGATGCCAATACGTGGTCCAGGCCGCCGTACCCTATGTCGTAGGCCCAACCGTCGCCGCCGACTATCCAGATGCTGCGCTTCACGAGGTCGTCGGCCAGCTCTGCCAGCTCTTTGGCCTTGGGGTCGTTTAGACCTGAAAGTTTTGTCTTCAGTTCGGCCACCCTTTGGCGCACTGTGGCGAGGCCGCTTTCGTCCGATTGGTCAGCTTTCAATATCTCGTCGACCAACCTCTCCCCAATGCTCCCGGCCAGTTCCGAAAGCAGTTGACGGGCTCGTGTCTGTCGGATGTTCGCGGAAAGCCTCATTCCCAGGCCGAACTCGGCGTTATCTTCGAAGAGCGAGTTGGACCAGGCCGGCCCTCGCCCATCGTCGTTATACGTCCACGGCGTAGTGGGGAGGTTGCCTCCGTATATGGACGAACAACCCGTGGCGTTGGCCACAATAGCCCTGTCGCCGAATAGTTGGCTCAGGAGCTTTACGTAAGGAGTTTCACCGCAACCGGCGCAGGCCCCCGAGAACTCAAATAGCGGGCGCAGGAGCATGACGTCTTTTACGCTCTTTATGTTTAACTGTCCGCGTTCGATATCGGGAATGCTGAGGAAATGTTCCCAGTAACGCGCCTCTCTGTCTTTTATGGGAAGTTGCGGTGTCATATTTATGGCCTTTTTCTTTGCATCGGTCTTGCTCTTGGCCGGGCAGTTCTGCACGCATAAACCGCAGCCCACGCAGTCTTCTGGGGCTACCTGGATGGTGAAATACATGTCCTGCATCTTCGGCCACTTCGCCGGAGCATAGCGCCATCCCTCCGGCGCACCTTCCAGCCACTTCTTCTCATAGACCTTGCCGCGGATAGTGGCATGCGGGCATACCAAGGCGCACTTGCCGCACTGAATGCATATCTCGGGCTCCCACTGAGGGATCTCCAAGGCTATATTGCGTTTTTCCCAGCGCGACGTGCCGCTCGGGAACGTCCCGTCTGCGGGAAGGGCGCTCACGGGGAGTTCGTCCCCTTTTAGGGCTATCATCGGGCCGAGGACGTCCCGCACGAACTCCGGTGCCTCGGGCGAGACTGGAGGGCGCAGGTCAAAGGAGGCAGTGACGTGCTCCGGCACGTTCACCTGGTGCATGTGATCGAGAGCTGCGTCGACGGCTGCTATGTTCATCTCGACCACCGCTTCGCCGCGCTTGCCGTAGGTCTTCTCTATGGCTTCTTTTATGCGCCCTATGGCATCGTCTTTGGGCAAGATCCCGCTCAAGGCGAAGAAACAGGTCTGCATGATCGTGTTGATCCTGACTCCCAACCCTTTTTCCCTGGCCACGCGGTAGGCGTCGATCACGTAAAACTTGAGTTTTTTGTCGATGATGTGCCTTTGCATTGTGACGGGCAGGTGGTCCCACACCTCTTCCGGTCCGTAAGGGCTGTTCAGCAGAAATGTCGCACCTTGGGCAGCCGCATTCAGGACGTCGTATTTCTCGACGAAGGGAAATTGATGACATCCCACGAAGTCGGCCTTTTGTATCACGTAAGTCGATCGGATGGGCTCGGGGCCGAAGCGGAGGTGAGATATGGTGATGCCCCCAGACTTCTTCGAGTCGTAGACGAAATAGCCTTGGGCGTAGAGGTCCGTGCCTTCGCCTATGATCTTGATGCTGTTCTTGTTGGCGCCGACCGTGCCGTCAGCCCCAAGTCCGAAGAATACCGCTTGGGAGAGGCCTGGGTGAGGTATCGAAAAGGATCGGTCCAATTCGAGGCTCGTCTTCGCCACGTCGTCGTCGATGCCCACGGTGAAGTGGTTTTTGGGAGAAGGCTTGGAGGCTTCATCCAGGACGGCCTTGACCATAGCTGGCGTGAACTCTTTAGACGATAGGCCGTAACGCCCTCCGATGACCCTCGGCTTATCCTTTGTGGGAAGCTCTCCGGAAGCCGCCATTTCCTCGATGGCCGACACCACGTCGAGATAGAGGGGTTCTCCCAAGCTCCCAGACTCCTTCGTGCGGTCCAGTACGGCTACGGTTTTAACGCTTTTGGGCAAGCTGTTGACGAAGTGCCTCGCCGAGAAGGGGCGGAAGAGGCGAACCTTGATCACCCCTACCTTTTCACCCTGCTCCGTCAGGTATTGAACGGTCTCGTGGGCCGTTTCGGCGCCGGAACCCATTATCACCAGGACGCGCTCGGCCTCGGGATGCCCGACGTAGTCGAAGAGGTGGTAGCTGTATCCCGTCAGCGAGGAAAACTTGTCCATCGCTTCCTGGAATATATCGGGCGCCGCCATGTAGTAGGGATTGCAAGCTTCTCTCGCCTGGAAGAAGACGTCCGGGTTCTGGGCCGTGCCGCGGATGAACGGGCGGTCAGGCGATAGAGCCCTCTTCCTATGGGCCGCCACTAAATCGTCGTCTATCATGTCCCTCAATGTCTCGTCCTCCAAGTATTCGATCTTGGACACCTCGTGAGACGTGCGGAAACCGTCGAAGAAGTGGAGGACCGGCACCCTCGCCTTGAGCGTGGCGGCGTGGGCGATGCAGGCCAGGTGGTGAGCCTCTTGGACCGATCCCGACGCGAGGAGCGCCCATCCGGTTGAGCGTGCGGCCATGACGTCGCTGTGATCGCCGAATATCGAAAGCGCGTG
The DNA here is from genome assembly GCA_001508935.1 of Synergistales bacterium 54_24. Classification (GTDB taxonomy): domain Bacteria; phylum Synergistota; class Synergistia; order Synergistales; family Thermosynergistaceae; genus Thermosynergistes. The sequence goes on along the minus strand of LGFQ01000071.1, from coordinate 1,382 downwards.
CGTCGCTACAGTCCGAGCGGAGACGTGCATGGCGCATGAGGTGAGTTCGCCAGCGATCTTGAACATGTTCGGTATCATCAGTAGCAACCCTTGAGACGCCGTGAAGGTGGTGGTCAAGGCTCCAGCTTGAAGGGAACCGTGCATGGCTCCTGCTGCTCCGCCTTCGCTCTGCATCTCTACGACCCGCGGAACGCCACCCCAGATGTTTTGTCTTCCCTGGGCGGACCATTCATCGGCGTGCTCTCCCATTGGCGAAGACGGCGTTATGGGATAGATTGTAGCCGCTTCGCTCAACCTGTAGGCAACGGACGCGACGGCCTCATTGCCATCTACCGTAATCATTTTTCCTTTCACTCATAGCCTCTCCCTTCGGAATTGTTTTTATTTTTTTAATTATAGCTTGTTTGACACGACTTGGGGATGGGCTCGCCTCCCGAATGCGCACAGCCACACCGCGCGGCGGCTACAACGTGGCCGACGTCAGTAGCTCAGGCAGGCGTAAAATCCACGACTACCGCACCTGCCACCTTTTTTCGATCCAGCTCAGAGCATTGCTCGTGACGCTGGTGAGCAGGAGGTATATCAGGCCCACCAAGGCGAACGTCTCAAACGACGCGTAGGTCACGCTGCGGACCTGCTGCCCGACCATGGTCAGTTCCGTTATGGCGAGCGTCGAAAGCAATGATGACTCCTTTACGAGGGTCACGAACTCATTGCCGAAGGCGGGTAGCATGTTTCGGATCGCTTGAGGCAATATAATGTAGCGCATCGTCTGAAGATACGACAAGCCGAGCACTTTAGCCGCCTCCCACTGCCCCTTGGGGACCGCCTCTATGCCGCCGCGCACGATTTCTGCCACGTAGCCGCCGGAGTTTATGCCCAACCCTATCACGCCTGAAGTGAAAGCCGGGAGATTCAACCCCAGCGATGGAAGGCCGAAATAGATGAAGAAGAGCTGTATGAGCAGAGGAGTGCCGCGGATGACGTAGACGTAGGCCGCGGCGAGCATTCTGAGCGGCGAGGCGAAAGGGAGGACCCTCAATGCTCCCACCGCGACGCCTATGGCCAACCCCAACAGCACAGCTACGATGGAGGCGCGGATCGTGATCAAAGTCCCCGCGCCGAACATATGCAAATACGGCAATACGGCAGAGAAATCTAACACCTCGAACCTCCTATTCGACCACGAGAGTTTTGCCGAAGTGAGGCAAAAGCCTCTGCAAAAATAACTGCGTCCTGGCTTGCTTCGGCCTCACGAATATTTCGTGAGGCGGGCCTTCCTCCACGATAATTCCCTCATCCATAAATATTACACGGCTTGAGACGTCTTTGGCGAATAGCATTTCGTGGGTGATGATGATCATGGTCATGCCGCTGTGCGC
>LGFQ01000008.1 GCA_001508935.1 Synergistales bacterium 54_24 | reverse complement strand
GAGAAGATCTTTGATTATCTCAAACCTTTTGTCGTGCTCCGCGAAGACATGGAGGGTGTAAAAAGGGCGCTTGAGCGTCTCGCTGAGGCTCAAGCCAAGACCGAGGAGCGCGTAAATAGCCTCGAAATTGCCGTTGGACGTCTCGAAGCTGCTGTCGAGCGTCTCGCTGAGGCTCAAGCCAAGACCGAAGAACGCGTAACTCGCCTCGAAGCTGCCGTTGAACGCCTCGCCGAGGCTCAGGCCAAGACCGAGGAGCGCGTAAATAGCCTCGAAATTGCCGTTGGACGTCTCGAAGCCGCTGTCGAACGTCTCGCCGACGGAATGGATAAGCTGCGCAAACAAGTGGGCGGTTTGAGCGAGACAGTCGGCGGCGACATCGAGGATATCGCTTATATCGTTTTGTACGATGTGTTAAAGCGCGAGTACGGTTGGAAGGTAGAACCGCTCGAGCGCAGCTGGCAAGAATGGGACGGCGAACTCATTGAGGTGGACGTATTCGGTCAAGCCAAGGACCCCGCTGACCCGGAGCGCATCATATGGATAGTCGGCGAGGCCAAGCACAACCTCACGATTAAAGAGGTAGAACGTTTCGTAGGGGTTGTCGAGAGGGCTGCGCGCAATTTAAAGGGAGAGATTTTCCCTGTGTGCTTCTGCTATCGGGCTCGCCCAGAGGTTCAAAATGCGCTGCGGCTTCAGGGGATATACCTGGTCTTTTCGTACGGGAAACTGGTCGCTCCGGAGACGGCGACTGTGTAGAATTCATGGCGCTTCTGTGAAGTATGCTTAAAATTTGCTGCAGCAGGAAGGGTATGCCGACTCAAGCGGTCAGCAACTGACTTGGAGAGCGACAGGCGTGTGAAATGTTCGCCATATTTTTTAAGGAACAAGAGGAGGTGGAGATAGTGAAGCGTTTTTGGTGGAGAAGTTTGGTTGTGGCATTTTTCTCTATCTTCCTCGCCTTGGGGAGTGTAGTTGCAGCTTCTCCTGGTGTGCCAGAGGGCGCGCCTTCTCCCTACACGGGAATAGTCTCGACAGCACATCCGCTCGCTTCTTTGGTCGGCGCGAGGGTTTTGGCCTCAGGCGGCAATGCAGTGGATGCGGCAGTGGCTACGCAACTTGCCCTCAATGTGGTAGAGCCGCAGATGTCGGGCATAGGCGGAGGCGGCTTTATGATGATCTATCTGGCAAAGGAGGGCAAAGTGGTTACCATAGACTGCAGGGAACAGGCTCCCGCTGGCGCCACGCCGCAGATGTTTCTCGATGAGGGCGGCAGACCCCTCCCTTTTGAAGTAGCGCTACAAAGCGGACATGCCGTTGGGGTGCCAGGGACGCTCAAAGGGCTCGCTACCGCGTTAGAAAAGTATGGCACGATGACGCTATCCTCTCTGATCGAACCGGCCATAGAACTTGCCGAAAGAGGCGTGGCGGTGAACGCGCCGCTTTCGCAGCATATCACCGAAAATGCGTATAAGTTCAACGACGCCGCTAAGAGTGTCTTTATGCCCGGCGGCGAACCGCTCCCTAAGGGGGCGCTCTTGGTGCAGCCTGATTTGGCAAAGACGTTCAAGTTGATCCGGGATGGCGGCCCAGACGTCTTCTACAACGGAGAGGTTGGACAGGCCCTTGTCAATGCCGTTCGAGAAAGGGCTGGCACTATATCGATGGAGGATTTGACGGGTTACGAGGTTAAATTCCGTGATCCCGTTAGGGGAAATTATCGAGGTTATGAGATAGTGAGCATGGGGCCTCCCAGTTCGGGAGGATTGACGCTTCTCCAGATGCTCAAAATCCTTGAAGGCTACGATATCAAAGCCTTGGGTCACAATACGCCCCAGACGCTCCACCTCATGATCGAGGCCATGCATCTATCTTATGCCGACCGCGCCAAATACCTGGCGGATGCGGATTTTGTGGACATACCCTTCAAGGGTTATCTGGATGAGCGCTATATAGCAGAGCGCCGCAAGCTTATAGACATAGAACATGCCACTCCAGATGTCGCAGCCGGCGACATCTGGGAATACGAGGGAGAAAGCACACATGCTCTGCATGCCGGAGAGGCAAAGGATGACCACGGGGAGACTACGCATTTTACGGTCATGGACAAATGGGGCAACCTCGTCTCCTATACGACTACTATAGAAGATGTATTCGGCTCTGGGATTATGGTGCCGGGCTACGGCTTTATGTTGAACAATGAAATGACCGACTTCGATTTCACTCCCGGCGGCGTGAACGAAGTGGCGCCAGGTAAACGGCCGCGAAGCAGCATGACGCCCACTATAGTCTTCAAAGATGGCAAATGCGCGTTCAGCGTTGGGTCTCCTGGGGGCGCCACTATAATAACTTCAGTCATGCAAGTCATCATGAATATGATCGACCACGGCATGAACGTGCAAGAGGCCATAGATGCCCCTCGGATCTACAGTTCGAGTTATCCCAAGGTGCGCTGGGAAGCCCATCTGCCCGAATGGGTTAGAAATGCCCTCAAGCTCCGGGGACATGTGATGGAAGAAGAGCCATCCGTCATCGGCAGCGTCCAGAGCATCGTCATAGATCTGGAAACTGGTAAACTGTATGGCGGGGCCGATCCTCGCCGTGAAGGCACTGTGATTGGGGTCCGTTAGCGACGGAATTAGCCCCTTTGATCTCGTTCACGTTGGGTTCTTTTGGATATGCACGCGTAGAGGGAGGCGAGCTTTCATCAAGAAAGCCGCCTCCCCATCGCTATAATATCGCCCGAGTCTTCTCGCCTTATAAAAGCCAAAGCGAGCGTAAAGCGCCTGTGCCCCGTAATTGGATTCACGGACCTCTAACGCCATCTCCTTGCATCCCCACAGCTTGGCCATCTCTTCCATGGCGAGAAGGAGTTGAGAGGCCACGCCTTGCCTCCTGTATTCGGGAAGGACGGCCAGGTTCATGACGCGGAGCGTCCGCCTTTTTCTGGAGAAGGCGCTGAAGCCGCATATCACATCCTGCCACTCCGCACATAGATATACGATATTATTCCTTCCCGTAGCCAGGTCGGCTTGCATAATGGCTCGTGGCCACGGCGCCGGATGCGAAGATTTTTCTATAGAGTAAAGCGCCTCTAAGTCATTGATGTTGCAAAATCGAATATTTACCGTAATCATCCGACAAGCCGGATACCTCGCTCTTTATCTTGCTTCTTTGCTTATACTAAAAGCGAAGTATAGTCTGTTCTCTCTTGGGCCCTACTCCTATGATGATTACTGGCACTCCGCCGATCTCTTCTATGGTTTCGATATATTCTCTCACGACCTGAGGGAGATCTTCGAAGGTTTTGCAATCTCCTATGTCCTCTTCCCATCCGCGAAGAGATTTGTAGCAGGGACGCACCTTTGCCAAGGTGGCGATCTCTGTGGGAAAGTGCTGGAATTCTTTGCCGTTTAGTTCGTAGGCGTAGCAAATTTTGATCTCCTTCATACCTTGCAATACGTCGAGTTTGGTTAGGGCGATGCCGTGCATGTCATTTATGCGAATGGAGTGGCGCAGTGCGACCATGTCGAGCCAGCCGCATCGACGAGGTCGTCCTGTCGTAGCGCCGTATTCGTAGCCGCGTTCTCTCAAGGTATTTCCCGCCTCGCCGGTTTCCTCCGTAGGAAACGGTCCTTCGCCGACACGTGTGCAATACGCCTTAGCGACACCTATGACTTTGTCTATCCTCGTGGGCCCTATGCCGGCTCCTATACATGCTCCGCCCGACACGGGATGAGAGCTCGTCACGTATGGGTATGTGCCGTGGTCGACGTCCAGGAGCGTCCCTTGGGCCCCTTCGAATAGGACGCGCCCGCCTTTGCCCAGCACCTCGTGGATGACGAGCGAGCTATCTCCCATATAAGGTGCCAAATCGCTGCCCCACGAGAGGGCCTTATCGTATATTTCGTCGAACGAAATTGGGGTCTCCCCGTAGACCCTGGATAGCACGAGATTTTTAATCTCTAAGTTGAGTTGTAACTTTTCTCTCAGAACTTGAGGATTCGCGAGGTCTTCTATTCGTATGCCGATCCTACTTACCTTGTCCACATAGCACGGTCCTATACCGCGCTGAGTAGTTCCTATCTGATGCCCCCTGCCGCGAAACTTCTCCTCTGCCGTGTCTATGGCCTTGTGATATGGCATGACTACATGAGCTGCCTTGCTTATGACGAGCCTTGCTCTGTCTTTGCCTTTTTCTTGTAAATCGCGCAGCTCCTTGATCAGCTGCTCTGGATCTACGACCACGCCGTTGCCAACTACGCAGGTCTTACCAGGATAGAGCATGCCGGAGGGCAGGAGGTGAAAGATGTATTTCTCGTCATCCGTCATAACGGTATGCCCGGCGTTTGCCCCTCCTTGGTAGCGCACGACGGCGTCCGCATTACGTGCCATCACATCGACAATGCGCCCTTTCCCTTCATCTCCCCATTGAGCACCTACGACTATCTCTGCCTTTCCTTTCATTTCCCTTCCTCCCCATCTTCATCTTCCAATTCCCCAAAGAGCTGAGGCACGGTGACCAATTCTACGCCTTTAAACATATCCGCAGTCGCTTTGGATAGGAAGGCAATCGTATCTTTTCTAACATGGCAAATTGCTATAGCATAGCCCCTACGCCTGGCAATCGAAGAGGCTGTCTCCAGTCGCATTGCTATCGCTTTCTCACCCTCTTCGTGATCTAAGAATATATCGTTTGCCAGCACCGGCATACCGAGTTCTTTGGCCACAGAGCGGACGACAGAGCGAGATGTGGTTCGACTATCTACGAAGGGCAATCCGTGCAGTTGAACTTCCGCGAGAAGTGCCCTCATAACGCGCTTATCGCTGGTGGCCAGCGATCCTCTGTGGTTGTTTACCCCTACGGCGCCAGGCAAGGAATTTATGGCGCCCCTTGTAGCGCTTCTGATCTCCTGATCGCTCATATTGACGCCTATCACATATGGACCGTTGTTGCCATCGCCCTCGGCCTGCATGGGCAGGTGCAAGAGGTAAGGAATGCCGTGATCTTTAGCGATTTTAGCGGCTTCTTCGCTGCCACCTAAAAACGGCAATATGGCCCAAGTAAGAGGAAGTGGAAACTCGGCCAAGCGACGTGCCTGGGCGAGTGAATAGCCGAAGTCATCCACAATGATGACAAGCCTCGGAAGCGATGGTGGTTTCGTTTTCGGCTCATAAGATGCTTGAGGCACAACCTCAGCTTGTGGCGACAACTCTTCAGACACCTGTGCCCTTTCTTGCGCCGTGCCTATAGGGGCTGCTGTGGGTGACGGCATACGAATGGATGCGGCTACGAACAAACTGCCCCCCGTTATGAGCGCTATGAGCACGAAAACCCAAATTACTCCAGGAGTATTGCGTCGCATTAGCTCGGCTTCCCTATCGTGTGACCAGGGCCTCTTGCGAGGCTATGCGTTCTCTTAACTCTGAAATAGCCCTCTGGAGCTGGAGGTCCTTTTCGCGTTCCTTGACCATTTCCCCTTCCACCGTTATGTCAGGTTGTAGTCCGACTTTGTCGATCTCGGTTCCTGCCGGCGTGTAGTAGCGGGCGATTGTGATGAAAAGCCCCGACTCATCGGGAAGGCGAAATAGCGTCTGGACTGAGCCCTTCCCGAAGCTCTTTGTGCCCACTAAGATTGCCCTACCGTTGTCTCTGAGTGCGCCGGCTACGATTTCCGAGGCGCTCGCACTCCCCTCGTTGATGAGGGCGATCACTGGACCATCGTAAAGAAATCCGCTTTTGGCGTAGTATTCTTCGTTGGCTTCTCTTACCCGGCCTCTCATGCCCACTATCAACCCGCCGTCGAGGAACATGTCGGAAACCTCCACGGCAGCGTTCAAAAGCCCCCCTGGGTCATTGCGCAGATCTAAAACCATTCCTTGCACTGGGAGAAGCTCCGACAAAGCCTCTTCCATCTCTTGGGTCGTGCGTTGAGTAAACTGAGCAATGCGCACGTAGCCCAAATCGTCGATTTTTTCATATCGAACCGACTTTATCTGAATTATCTCGCGGACCAACTCAAAGTCGAGGAGTTGGTTTTCTCCCTCGCGACGCACCCATATGGTTACTTTAGTGCCCGGGTCCCCACGCAGCAATTTTACCACGTCATTTATTTGCCACCCAACTACGACCTCGTTGTTCACCTTGACTATTTCGTCTTGTGGCTTGAGTCCAGCCCTATCGGCCGGTGTGCCTTCTATGGGGCTTATGACCAATGTTCTGCCGTCTCGCTGGCCTATGTATATCCCCAATCCACCATATTCTCCCTGCATCTCGATCTCTTCATCTTTAATCTCTTCCGGGTCTGCGAAGCGGGAGTATGGATCCCCCCAGGCCGAAACCATTCCCTTGACGGCGCCGTAAAAGAGCTTGTCTTCTTCCCGCGCCTCATCCCCATCGACGTGGTAGGTTTCCAGAAGCGACCTTGTCTGCTTCATGAGCCACAACCTGTTCGCCTCAAAGGGGAGGATGCGAGAGAGGTCGAACTCCATCTGCGCAGCCGCAATGCCGCCTGCGAGGATTAACCCAACGACGATACCTATGCAATATGGCCTAATTTTCCTCAAAAATGGTCGCATGGCGATCCACCTCTTATCATCAATTTACTGACCTAAGTACTTTAAAGGATCCACCGCCTTGGAGCCTTCTCGCACCTCAAAGTGCAGATGGGGTGCCGTTGTGACGCCTGTGTTGCCAACCCTTCCTATCGTCTGCCCTCTGGTGACTCTTTGTCCCTCCGATACATCCATAGAGGAGAGGTGTGCATATACAGTGACAAGGTCCCCTCCGTGGTCTATTATGATCACCTGGCCGAAGCCGCGAAGCCATCCCGCAAACAGCACCTCTCCTTTTTCGGCCGCCTTTACGGGTGTCCCCTTGGAAGCTTTTATGTCAATGCCGGTATGGACGGTTTTGGTCTTGAAGACGGGGTGAACTCTCATGCCGAATGGGCTGTTAATTGCCCCGTTGACCGGCCAGGACAACTTCCCCTTGGGGCGAGTTAAAGTAGCGCCACCTGAGCGCAGCTGGGCCAAGCGCTGCTTCTCTTGTAAGAGCTGCTGGATGCGACGCTCCAACTCCGCCTGGGATCTCTCGAGCTCCTTGGATGCCCGAGCGTGATACTCTTTTTGATTTTTAAGTTTCTCTAAAAACTGCTCTCGCTTTGCGATGGTTTCTTTCAGAATCGCTTTTTCCTTCTCCTGCTCTTTCCTTTGGGCTTGCAATGTAGCCTTTTGCTTTTCTAAGTTTTGGCGCAAGCTTTGCAGTTCCTTTGCCTGATCGATGGTTTCATTGATCAGTTCGTTGTCCTGTTTGGTTATTCGGCGCAGCATATAAGTCGTGCTCATGGCCTCGTGGAGGGAATCCGTGGCCAGCAACATAGAAAATTCCCCACGACCCCTGAATTTGTATATGGCCACCAGACGTTCGGCCAACATTTTTTTGGCCTTGGTCAAGAAAGCCTCCTTTTCTGCGATCTCTGCGCTGAGTTCCTTTATCTGACCCTCGAGCTTCCTCTCCTTTGTTTTTAGCAGCTCTATCCTTTGATTTGTCAAGACCTCTTGCTTGTTTAACTTCTCAAGTTCACCCAGGATATCGCTTTCCTCACCCTTGATCTTCGAGAGTTCTACCTCGTGGAAGCGGATTTGTCTCTCTATTTTCTGCAGCTTTTCCTCTTCTTGCTTTATCTGGGTATCGATGTCGGCCGCGAAGGCTCCCGCGGCTATTGTAACGCACAATGCACACACCGATGCTAAAAGTGCCCAACACCGCATTTTAACCCCCCCTTACAGAGGACGAAGCGCATCCCTTATGTGCCTGGACGTGGCTATCCAACTGCAGATCCATCCTAATGCCATGCCTCCGCCCACCAAAAGCAAAACGAGCTGGATGAATATCTCTGTCCCTCCCTCGGGCACCATCAGGAATGGGAGAAGACGATTTATGTGTTTGACGAAGACCGTGTATGCCCTTGTCAATATCAATGTGGCACTGATGCCGCCCAACCCCCCGAGGATAACACCCTGCAGGAGAAATGGCATAGCCACGTACGTAGGGGTAGCCCCTACCTTTAACATAACCGCCAACTCCTCTCTCCTCGAGTATACAGCTATGCGAACCGTATTGAACAATATCAGTATGCCTATCATTATAGCCACTGCGATGATACCGATGGTGAGTTGTCTTATGACCGCGTTGAGTCTCGCAAGCCTGTTTGCTGCTTCTCTGGCATAAACCACGTCCTCGATCTCGGGGAGAGAGCGCAACGTTTGAGCTACGACATCCGCATTCGACGCATCGTCCACCTGTAAAACCAGGCTCGGAGGAAGAGGGTTTTCGCCCAACAGCTCCACCACTTGAGCTTGCTCTCCCAAGAGCTCTTTGAGGCGGGCGAGGGCTGATTCCGGCGTCACCAGAGTTACTTCCTTCACGTGGGGAATGGCTTCAATTTTTGGCTTTAGAGCCTCGAGCTCGAATTCTTTGGCGATGTAAGCTTCTATCGTTAAGTCGCCCGCCAATTTTGCAACGACGGCATGAGCACAGGATGTGAGGAGGAAACTCCCCCCGACCGCTAAGAATACGGCCATCATGGTTACCCATGTCAATATCGTCAATCCCCAATGGCGGAAGAGCAGACGAAAGACATCGCGCAGGATGTATCTAATTGTAGCCATACGAACCGTAACGACCTTTCTCTTCGTCGCGCGTCATTCTGCCCATTCGCAATTCCACGACGCGCGCGCGGTAAGTGTCGACGATATATTGGTTGTGCGTCGCCATGATCACCGTAGTGCCCGAGGCGTTGATGGAAAGGAGGATGTCCATTATCCCCTCTGCTGTGTTGGCGTCCAAGTTTCCGGTAGGTTCGTCGGCTATCAGGAGCGACGGGGACTTGACCACTGCACGCGCTATAGCCAACCTTTGTTGCTCGCCACCGGATAGCTGGGGCGGGTGCAAGAAGCGCCTCCTCCATAATCCCAATCTGTCTAACACTTCACCAGTTTTTACCCTGATCTCCTTGGGCGGGATGCCCATCGCCTCCAGGGCGAAGGCCACGTTTTCATACGCCGTCAGGTGAGGCAAGAGCTTAAAATCCTGAAAAACCACGCCGACGTAGCGGCGATAATAACTGAGGGCGCCCCATCCCATCTTTCTGAGGTTGAAGGGGCCCACGGTGATCTGTCCGCGCGTCGGCCTGGCCTCGCCGGTGATCAGGCGCAGCAAGGTAGATTTGCCCGAGCCCGTCGGGCCCACCAGATAGAGGAATTCGCCCGGTCTGACGGTGATATATATATCCTCAAGCGCTACGATATCGGGCTTAAATATCTTTGATGCCCCGGATATTCGTATTTCCATGCCCTCATCTCCTTCGGAGCGGCCAAACCTGTGCGGCGGCGCTAACTATGTGTTGGTGGGTGAGCGCGTAATATTCCTGCAACTCCTCTGAGGACCCGCTCTGGCCGAATCGGTCCTCCACGCCCACAAACCGTATGGGTATGGGGCAAGTGGTGGCTGCAATTTCAGCTACGGCACTGCCGAGACCTCCAATAATGTTGTGCTCTTCGGCGACGACGCAGCAGCCAGTTCTTCTGAGAGATGATTGGATCAACATGACGGGTAGTGGTTTTATGCTGTAGCAATCTATTACTTCTGCTTCTATTCCTTGTCGAGCGAGGACGGCGGCAGCTTTCATCGCTTCGTGGACCATTATGCCGCAGGCGCATATAGTGACGCTCTTCCCCTCGCGCAGCAATCTTCCTCCGCCGACGGGAAAGCCGTCATCAGTGCCGTATAACCGAGGCAGCGGAATGCAGCCAAGCCTTATATAAAGAGGTCCGTTCCACGAAAGTGAGTTTAAGAGCAAGCGGCGGGTGGATTGGAAGTCTGCGGGGACTAAGACGGTCATCTTTGGCAAGGCCCTCATAAGCGCTATATCCTCCAGCGCCTGATAGGCAGCTCCTTCTTCCCCGGCGGTTATGCCGGCGCAAACGGCGACGAAGCGCACAGGAAGGTTTGGCATCGCTACTGCGTTGCGCATGGTATCGTAAGCCCTTCCCGCCAGAAAGGAGGCGTATGAGACTGCATAAGGGATTTTTCCAGCCAAAGCCATGCCGGCTGCGGTTAAGACCAAATCTTGCTCGGCAACCCCGAGGTTGTAGGCGCGTTCCGGGAAGCGAGAGGTGAAGTCGTGCAGTCCGACGCAAGAAGAAATGTCGGCGTTTAGAACTACGATGCGGTCGTCCGTCTCGCATAGATGGATCAAGGCTTCTGCGACGGCATCTTTGGGACTAAGAAGGGCCTTTTCCTCCATGGCTTTAACCCTCATTGCCGTTTCGGCTCATTTCTTCGAGCTCAGTCAGCGCTTGCGACATCTCGTCGCGCGCTATAGCTGTTCTGATCAGAGGCTGGTTTTTCTCCATCATAGGGACCCCTTGCCCGGTTTTTGTACTGGCGATCAGAGCGGCTGGACCGTCGATGCTCAGCATCGCCTGGAAGGCTTGGTGTAATGAGGCGAAGTCGTGTCCGTTCGCATGAAATACTTGCCAGCCGAAGGATTTCAGTTTCTCGTCGAGCGGTTCTAAGGCCTTGATCTCCTCCGTTGGCCCTTCGCTTTGTGCAGCGTTTCTGTCGATTACTGCGTATACGTTGCTCAATTTATGGGAGGCCGACGTGAGAGCCGACTCCCAGAACGAGCCCTCTTGGAGTTCCCCGTCGCCCAAGATACAGAACACTCTCGATCTGATCCCAGCGCATCGAAGGCCCAAGGCGATGCCGTTTGCTATCCCGAGCCCGAGCCCCAATGAGCCGCTGCCTGCATCGACGCCCGGGGTGCGGCACATCTCGATATGCCCTTGCAGCATCGACCCGAGCTTGTTATAGTTCCACAGTTCTTCTCGGCTGAAAAAACCCCTATGGGCGAGAGCGACATAGAGGGTCGGGCAGGCATGCCCTTTGCTCAAGACGAGGCGGTCCCTGTTCGGCCAATTCGGCTCTTCCGGGCGCAGGCTCATCACTTCCCAATAGATATAGACGATCAAGTCCGCCATAGAAAGAGAGGAAGAAAGATACTTCATCCCAGTAACGCTCGCCATGCGCACTAAATCCTTGCGAACTTCCAAGGCTATTTGCTCCAATTTCTTTGCCCTGTCGCATTTCATCGATTTCACCTTCCCCCGAGGGCCTCTTTCAGGGCCGATTGGAAGGAGGCCCTCACCCTGTGCTTTGCATCTGCAATCTCCTTCGCCGAAGGTCGACGGGCATTTTCAGCTACCTCTTCAAGCGCCCTTTCGCCATTCCACACCGGTATAGACCAAGACTCGGCTAAAGACTCTACTTTAGGGTCGTAGGGCACAGCGACAGCCTTCGCTCCAAGGAGAAGCGTTAGCACTAAAAAATGAAACCTCATCCCCACCGCGAGAGCAACGCCGGCAAACAGAGAAGCTGCCGTTTTCCACGAAGTCAGACGCACAATCTCAGCTTTCGCCAAGAGCCCTGAAGATTGAAGGCCTTTTGACAACGCTTCGTCATCGGGAGAGAGAGCCAGACATCGCAAAGCGTATCCGTGCTTCTGCGCATAGGCCGCCGCTTCGCGGGCGATCTCGACGCTTAGGTTGCCCCACGGCCTTATGTTTAAGATTACCACATCTCCGCTCTCGATAGGAGGCCCCACGTCCAACGCGAAAGCAGGATCGGGCGCAAGGTCGGCCGAAAGGCCCCATTTTGACAACAGCCTTTGTGAGGGCGTATCGCGCACGATCCTGGGGCTACAACGCCTCAATGCATCGCGCGCTATCCTTTCGGAGATTTTCTTGTGAAATGGCCCCACTGATTGACCGAATGCCCAAGGACGGCATCCGGCGATGCGACTTTCCATCACTACGCCCCAATAATACAGAGGGGAACGGAGGCTGGTCACATCCTGCAATAAACCTCCTCCCCCGAGAAGCAGCGTCCTGCTTTCTCTTAAAGCGCGTAACGCCGACTTGGGCCTCCAGCGGTTGACCGAAGCTATCAAGAGCTCCTCCTCAGTCTGCCGTGGCGAGGCCGAAAGGGCAAGAATTCTATCTTTTTTTAACCCTGACTCATGAGCCAGCTCCACGATGGCGTGGAGGATCATTTCATCCCCCACGTTGCCGAAACCGTAGTAGCCGCACAGCGCGACGTCGTAGCGCCTGGTCAAACTTCTCCTTCCTCTTGAATTCTAAATTTTGCGGTGAGCTTGACGACGAGCCAAAGGAGTAAACCCACAAACAAGCCGAAGAGCGATCCCACCCATAGGCCATTGAAGACGCGCCATAGCGTCAATGTGAGCGGAGTATGGAAGTGGCAAAAACTGTTGACCGCTGAGGCGAAGGCCACCGATGTGGCCATCCGAATGAGCACGGAATACATCGCCAACCGCCTGTCTACCTCGCCTGGAAATAGCCGCGCCCAGATATACCAAAGCCATAGCGCCGGATATCCTAAGAGGATCTCTTTAGTCCTTGGCCTTACCATCAGGGTCTGTTCGAAGAGGTCGCGCAGTTTGACCTCCCAGGATGGAACCAACGAGACATTGCCGCTCCGCAGCGCCATAACCCCAGCTGCCATTCCCAAGGCGGCGAGCACTATAATTTCTTCCCAATACGGGCTTCGCGTCATTATCTCCCTGAAGCCCTCTGGGTACAGGCGGGTTTTAATGGCGTGAGCCAGCACTATCAACGGAGGCAACAGGAGAGTTGCCTTTACTCCGGAAAACACCTGCAGGCGAAGCATGTACAAGGGAGTGCCGAAGAAAGACGAAAGGACAAGTCCAATTGCTACGGCTATCCCTATACCTTTGAGAATCCCTCCGATGGGACGTTCCCACCCATTTAGCGCCACAAGCGCGGCTGCTGAGGCGCCCAAGACAGCGCATAGCGCGCCTATCACTTTGGCAGCCGGAGATACGTGGACTATGAGCACTCCACCGATGGCTACAAAGGCCAGAAAACCGGCCCAAAAAAGCCTCGATGGCGGAGCGTCTCTGCGGCCGAAGAATTCCTGCCATAGCATGAGCGATACTGTGAGAGTGGCCAAGACAATCGCAAACCCGCTCCAGTACGATGTTGGCCAAGAGGGCAATGTCTCGGGCCAGTAGAGCGAGATTCCTCGAAGTTCTAAGCCTCTCGCGATGGCTTTAAGGTCCTCCTCGAAGCTGTCAAGCCACGGCCCTGCCCCGATTTCGTACGGCCTTAAGAGCAGCAGTTTTACCGATCTTTCCGCGGCAGCCCTGATCATACGCTGTACAATTGTATCCCTCGTGAGGTTGCGACTTATGACTTCATCCGTAGTCACGCTGTGAAGCGAAAGGACATAGGGGGATGTCCGCCATATGAGGGGGTTGAGTCCTGGCTGTCTGGAAAATTCCACTTGTGTGACCGCTATTCCTTTCTCCTTCAGAAATGCCGCGAGGGGGTCGAGATCGCCAAATCCTACAGCTACGTTTCCCTTAGGCGATATGGCGCGAATCTGCGGCAGCGCTTCGATGAGCCGCCTTATGGGTTTTACTGCCGCCTCTGTTGGTATGCCCATGGAGGGGGCTGGTCGATATACCAAGGGCCAATTTCGCTTTTTCAAGAAGAGCGCTGCCTCCAAATCCGGCAGAACACCGGCTTTCATGAGGCTGGAATAAGAAACGGGAAGCAGAAAGAGCCACCCATATGGCGCCTTGTGGCTTTCCACACCTCCAAACCGGTCTGTGAGGTAAGGCCTTATTAGATTTGCCCATTGCTCGCTCTTGGTCCACACCACGGCCAGATCGGGTCTTTTGCCCTCGAAGGCGCTGAAGGCGAGAGCCTCTTTTGGGCCCAACCAAAGGGGGAGTGCTCCGCCGGCTATCTCCTCGCCGGTGAGCTCTTCGACGGCTATGGCGACAAGTCCGGCCTCGCGCAGGCGATCGAACGCCTTCTCTACAGGAAGAGATGCCTGCTCGGCCATTAAGAGCACATCCCTGTACGATACGACGGTAGCGGCTTCCCTGTGAGATCTTTCAAATCTAAGGCGGGGGGCGAGCCCGGGCAGGGCTATTAGCGTCGCCAAGATTAGCCCGGCAGCCAAAAGTCTCTGATTAGAGGGCCACTTCATCCTTTTCGCACCTCCATTGGCAAGTCAGTGGTATATCAAACTGCTCAAGAAGTACACTTAGAAGATATAGTGGCATGCCTACCACGTTGTAATAGCATCCCTTTATGGAGCGCACGAGGAGCGCTCCCTTTCCCTGAATGGCGTAAGCGCCCGCCTTGTCATCCCCTTCGCCCAGCTCTGCGTAGCGTACCAACGCCTCTTCGCTTGTATTCCTGAATTCGACCTCTGTCACCTCTACGTCTGAAGCGATCTCGTCTCCGCGACAGATCGCCACTCCCGTCACCACAAGATGCTTTTTGCCGTTGAGTTTTTTCAGCATTTGGAGCGCTTCGTGGCGATCGTGGGGCTTGCCCAGGACGGTTCCATCGACGACTACAAGCGTATCGGCACCGATTACGAGGCATTCTGGGAAGCGAACAGCTATGGCACTTGCCTTGAGAAGAGCCAACCGTTTGGCCGATTCCGTGGGGGCTTCTTTTGGCAGTAAGTGCTCCTCGATCGAGACGGGCATCACCTTTATGGGCCAATTGAGCATCTCTTCGAGTAAACGGCGCCTTCTGGGACTGGCCGAGGCCAAGATCACTTCAGTTGTGCAGCTTTTTGTGGTCATGTCGTGGTCATGGTGCCTTTCACCTCGTCATGTACTCGAACAAGATTGAAATCGCCCCCAGCGCCGCGCAATATACGGCAAAGGCCTTGAAGCGACCGCTTATCACCACTCGCCTCAGGAAAACGAGCGCCAGGTAACCCGACGCTGAGGCTAAGATGCAGCCCACAAGCCAACCGCTCGGCAATGCCGTGATGAATCCGTCGATGCTCTCCATTCTAAGGCATTGAATGAGGGTTGCGCCGGCTATTGCGGGCAACGATAAGAGGAAAGAGAGGCGGAAGGCGTCTTTGCGCCTCGCCCCCGCGATCAATCCGGCCGATATCGTAGCCCCCGATCGGGAAAGCCCGGGCACCACAGCGATACCTTGAGCTAACCCCATGAGCGCGCCTAAGGCGGCCGAAACGGGGACATTTCCCTCTCGTCGGGAGGTCGATACCCAAAGCAGCGTGGCGGTTATCAGCAGAGCTACGCCCACAGCGCTCGGGGAAGCGAACCATCTCTCTGCGAAATCCTCGACTAAAAATGCCACAGGTGCCGTAGCCATCGTGCCCAATATTATAGCCCACCCGTAGCGCCATCCCTCGCCGCTCCTCCTTGTGGGGTCAAAAATGCCCGCGCACCATCCTGTTAATAGATATACGATGTCGCTCCAAAAGAATGCCGCCGTAGCGACCATCGTGGAGAAGTGGAGCAGCACATCGTAAGCGATAGGAGGCTCTTCCCACCCCATCAAGATTTGAGCGAGAGCGAGGTGTCCGGAGCTGCTCACGGGAAGAAATTCCGTCAGCCCTTGCACCAATCCCAAGAGTAAGGCGTTTTCCAAAGAGTTTGCCCCCTTTTAAGATGCCTTGCTCTCCCAGTGGGATTCGGCGAGGCCAGACCGGCTCTGAAGCACCGTCACGGAAGGCAGCACGACAGGAAGGCTCTTGGAGAGATGTTTCAATTCTCGCCTCACGGCTGTCACTATAGCTTGAGATATCGCTTCGGGACATTCACCCTTGGCTCGCTTTATAAAGGCCGCAATGGCATTTTCGAGCCTCTTGTATAGTTCGCCGGCCTCATCCTGATGGAGAAAACCGCGGCTTTCGATCAATGGAGGAGCGCACAACGACATGTTTTCATCTACTGTGACCGATACCGCGATGATGCCATCTTCCGCGAGCAGACGCCTCTCCTGCAATATGCTCCCCTCGATCTCGCCCATAGAGGCTCCGTCGATCAAAAATGCGCCGGCCCGCACGGGGTCTTTAACTCTCGCACGTTCTTGGTTAAAAGACAGTACATCGCCATTTTCCAAGACAAAAACGTCGCGAGGCTCCATGCCGAGTTCGTGGGCCAACTGGGCATGACGCACCAAGTGGCGATATTCCCCGTGTATCGGAACGAAATAACGAGGTTTGACCATGCTCAGCATCATTTTGAGCTCCTCCTGTGAGGCGTGCCCCGATACGTGTGTTTGGCGGTCGCCTTCATATATCACCTCGCACCCCTTGCGGAATAGGTTGTCTATCGTGCGGCTCACCAGTTTTTCGTTTCCCGGGATCGGGAGGGCACTTATCACCACCAAGTCTTTGGGCCCCAATTTGATATATTTGTGTTCTCCCTTGCTCATGAGGACCAAGCCGGAAAAGGGCTCTCCTTGACTTCCGGTAGTGAGGACGGCCACTCGATTGTAACGCATTCCCTCGAGCGCCTGAGGCGGCACGAAAGCGCTGTCGTCTACGTCGATGTAGCCCAGTTGCCTGGCGAGCTCTACGTTGGCGTTCATACTCCTGCCTATCAGAGCCACCTTTCGATTGAAGCGCAGAGCCGTCTGTATCACCTGGTTTATGCGGTGCAGATTAGAGGCGAACATGGAGAGCACTATGCGCTTGTTCTGGTGAAGCCGAAAGATCCCTTCCAGTGTCTGGCCTACGCCCCGCTCTGAAGGCGTATATCCGGGCTCTTCGGCATTCGTCGAATCCGAAAGCAGGAGTAGCACTCCTTTATGGCCGAACTTGACCAATGTGGAGTAGTCCGGAGGGCGTGCGTCCAATGGTGTAGGGTCGAACTTGAAATCTCCCGAATGGATGACGTTGCCCACCGGCGTCTCGATGGCCAAACCCAAAGAATCGGGGATGGAGTGACATGTGGACATAAAATGCACATTAAAGCACCCTAATCTCATCGCTTCACCTGCGTGCACTTCATTCGCTTTGATGGCATAATCCGGTCTTAGCTCTTGGAATTTATGGTTTACAAGCCCCAATGTCAGGCGAGTGCCATAGATGGGAACATCGATCTGGGGCAACAGAAACGGGAGCGACCCTATGTGGTCTTCGTGGCCGTGAGTGAGGATTAGGCCTCGGATCTTATTTTTGTTTTCCAACAGATAACTGAAATCCGGTATGACGAAGTCGATGCCGAGCATGTCCTCATCGGGAAATTTAAGCCCCGAATCTATGACGAGGATGTCGTTTCCATATTCGAGGAGGGAGATGTTCTTGCCGATCTCTCCCATTCCGCCCAGAGGTATAAATCGGAGCTCCTTTCGCCCTCGCTTTGTCTTCTTGTTTCTCTGCCCGCTCGTGATGGGCATCAGTTCACCTCCAACACAATAAAGGGGTGGCTTAAGGCCACCCCACCTATTTTATAAATGATACTACATCGGCGGCTCTTTGAAAAGGTGCTCAGTCTGGATCCGCTGCGTTGCCTGACGGAGTTTTGCTCTTTTGTGGAGCGCGCTCTGGGGTAAACTCGCTCCTTTTGTGAAAGATCTCCCTCTCAGGCGCCGAATTGTGGTCGGGCCTCTTGGAGACCTCCTCCAAAACCAGTTCGGCCGTGCCTTCAGACTTCAGCGCCTTTATAAAGCGCTCTGCCCACCATGCGGTCTCTTCCACGATCCTTTCCTGAATTTCTGCAGGAAGAGACATAATCTGATCATGAAATGGCTTGTTCGCCTTTTTGTAATCTCCGTCTTTACGGCTGTAGCCTTGCTCGTCGGCCCACGCTACGATTTTCCGCCACAGCTCTTCCGATATGCCGCGGTCCGGCTCCTTTACATAAGAGTCATTCTCTATGATGGCATTTCCCGTCTCAGGCTCCATTTTAACGCCGAAGAGCACATTTTGCCATAGCGTGGCGACATTGGCCTTCGCAATGCCATGCGTTGAAAAGTGAGAGACTTTCTCTATCGGCGTACCGGATACGCCGTGCTGGGCTATCGAAACCCCGTAACGGCTTACTGCCTGGGCGATCTCCGATGTCCTCTTAAGATCTATCCCTTCGATCTCTCCCTTGGATCTGTCGTACGTGCCGTGGAGGCTGCCGTTGGAGATGGCGAGGAGATCTGGGAAGATGCACCAGGCGTTCAGGCCTCCGACGAAGAAGAGCGCCTCTTCGACAGTAGTGAGTTCTCCTGGGCCCTTGATCTCTCCGACTTCCACCTCGAGCCCCAAGTACGGGGGAATATGCATAGCCGCATCCCTCGTAAAGCATAAGTTCTCCCAGTCCGGATTGTGCGAGGCGTCTATGGCTATGGACGTCCACCCTCTCTCTACTATATGCCGCAGATGGGAAATAGCCCGCATGAGCTCCTCTGTAGATTTTATTGCGTAGTGGTCTACGTGGAGCCCGAAGATCACGCCGTGTCCCAATTCCTTCGAATAGCGGACGGCATAGTCTGGGACGTTGTCATATGTGCAACCGCAGTAGGTCGACTCCGACTTGGCTAGCTCCAAGAGCACCGCCGCATCTAATTTCGCCGCCGCCTTGAGCACTCCCTTTATCGTCAGGGGGTTGCGGGCATTGGCGGCGAGTATGGTGACCCCTGCCCTCCTGGCCGCGGCTATGATATCCCTGCCGTTCACCAATCCGACCGGCTCGTTCCCATATATAGCTTGTACGTTCAGGGGGCGTTTCTTTAGCATCTCCTTGTAAGTTGCTTCCTCTGAGCGCATCTTCTTGCCTCCCTTCTCAAGTTGGTTCTCTCTATTGAACTTAGTATAAACGAAAAAGTCGCCATTTTGGAATCCCGTTTGAGGGAATTTTCGGCGTGGCAGGTTTTGTAGGTGTGGTGATGGGATAGAGAGTTATGAGATAAGGTCTCTGTGGTATAAAATACTTGAACAAATCCGGTGATGAGGGAGATGAGAATTATGGCCAAACAGATAGTCCATGCAGACGATATGAGCTGGGTTTTAGACCCCGGTGAGCCGTTTTTGGGGCCAGTGCGCGACGGAGGGGTCATCGTAGTTAGGACGAGCCCAGGCTGTTGGGGGCCCATGATAACCCCAGATTATCCGAGCGGACACGAGGTCACCAAGCCGATTGCGGTGGATGGAGCAGAAGTGGGAGACGCAATTGCCGTGAAGGTGCGCCGAGTGAGAGTGCTTTCTTTGGCCACCACCTCCGGGACCGATCTGCCCCAAGAGGAACACTTCATCGGAGATCCCTTCGTGGCGAAGCGCTGTCCTAACTGTGGCACGATAAACCCGAAGACGTATGTCGATGGTGTGGGTGAGGGGTCCATAAAATGCGCCAATTGTCATTCTTCGGTCCAGCCGTTCCGCTTGGAGAGCACATATACGGTCCTTATGGATGTAGATAGGACTTTGGCCGTCACCGTTCCCCCGGAGGTGGCCGGCGAGATCGCCAAGGATGCTTCGTCCTTCAGCTTCTTGCCGCCGAGCTCAAAGCAATATTCGGCAAATTTAATGGCCCGCGGCGAAATTGCCGGCATCGTCATCCCTTTAAAGCCGATGGTGGGAAATTTGGGCACGTGCCCGGCTGTCCCGATTCCGTCATCGCATAACGCAGGAGACTTCGGCGCTTTTCTGGTGGGCGCTCCTCACGAATACGCCTTGACGGAGGAACAACTCGAGATGCGCACCGATGGCCACATGGACATAAACGAGGTGGTCGAGGGGTCCATCGTCATTTGCCCCGTTAAAGTGGAAGGCGGAGGGATATACGTCGGCGACGTGCACGCAATGATGGGAGATGGCGAAATAGCAGGTCACACGGCTGACGTATCTGCGGAGGTGGTTTTAGAGGTCTCCATCGTAAAGGGATTAAAGCTCGAAGGGCCTATAATTCTGCCCCGCCCTGAGGACCTGCCTCAGATAGCGCGCCTTCGTACGCCTGAAGAAATAGAGAAGGCCAAAAAGATCGCGGCCTTTTGGGGATTTCAACTCTTGGAAGAGAGCTTGCCCATACAAATGGTCGGCACCGGCAAAGACTTGAACGCAGCCGTCGAATGCGCCCTCTCGCGCATCTCCAGGCTTTTCGATATGCCGCTGCCCGAGGTTAGGAACCGCTGCACCATAACTGGAGAGGCGAACATCGGCAGGCTCCCTGGAGTGGTGAACGTTACGATGCTCGTGCCGCGTCATGACCTTGAAAGCCACGGCCTTTGGAACCTCGTACGCTCCCACTATCTGTCGTCGTGACCGGTAACGTCAGAAACTTGCTCGTCACAGGGTCGCCCGGCGTAGGCAAGACTACGCTCGTTTTGAAGGCGATCGAGCAGGTCGAATGGAGATGTTGCGGTTTTTATACGGCGGAGATCAGAGACAGAGGAATGCGCGTGGGGTTTGAGGCCGTGGAGCTCGACGGCGCCAGGCGGTTGTTTTCGCATATCGACATCAAAAGCCCTTACAGGGTGAGCAAGTACGGTGTCGATGTGGCGGGGTTTGACGAGTTCCTCGAGGGCATTCCGTTTTTCGACCCCCAAAATTTCCTGGTGCTCATAGACGAGATAGGCAAAATGGAATGCCTCTCTGCCAAGTTCAGGAGATTGGTGGTTGCGCTGCTGGACGCCTCTGTTCTGCTTCTCGGCACGGTTGCCCTTAGGGGTGATGCGTTTATAGAGGGGATAAAGGCGAGGACCGATGTGCGACTGTTTCTCGTGACGAAAGAAAACAGAGATGACCTTGCCTTAGAGATCGCCGAGGTCATAAAAAGCCTTGGGCCGCATGCCTGACATGGGCCTTTATAGCTGCTTTAGAGTGTGCTGCTGGTTGAACTATGCGCATCGGTTGGCTTGACTATCTGTTATATTGCTGTGGAGTTACAATAACTTTATAGTGGTTCTGTTGAATTTGAAAGGTGGCGAACGGGGTTGGTTGAAGCGCACTCCGCGTTTGGGACTAACTTTTCTCGGAAGGGCGGAAAGCTCCACTGGTGTGGAATGAACCTGGAGGATCTTGCCCGAAGGTATGGCACTCCTCTTTATGTCTATGCCTCTGACGAGGTGCGCTGCAGAATAAAGGTTTTAAAGAATGCGTTCGGCGCTATTCCTCGCTTTCATCTCATGTACGCCGTAAAGGCCAATAATAATGTGGAGATTTTAAAGCTCATCGCAAGCGAAGGCGTCCGCTTCGACTGCGCCAACCTGAACGAGGCTGCTCTGGCTATGAAGGTCGGCGCTCCTTACATGCTTTCCGGCATCTTTTATACAAGAGAGGAGCTTGAGGCGGCATTGAGGCTCAAAGCTACGGTTAATCTCGACGACCCAGCAGCGTGGGATCTCGTCAAAGAGCTTTTGAGCGAGGGTGCTCCCCGCCCTAAGAGGCTATTCATTCGGCTCAACCCGGGTTGGGGAAGAGGGGCCTTTTCTCTGATCCTCGGCGGGGAGGGGTCGAAGTTCGGCATGAAGCCCGACGATGCGAGGATTGTGGCGCGGGAGATCGGCGATATGGGCATAGAGTTCGGAGTACATGCCATGGTGGGTTCCGGCATATTCGATCCCTCTCACTTCATCCGTCTGGCATCGTTTTTGCTCGATTTTGCCCTTGATGTGGGGGCGGTAGCCATAGACTTCGGCGGCGGCTTTGGCGTCCCGTACAAACCCGACGAGACCGAGCTCGACGTAAGGGCGATCGGAGATGGGATCGCCTCTTTGCCCAACATAGAAAAAGTGGAGGTTTACGCTGAACCGGGGCGTTACCTCCTTGCGAGCGCTGGCGTGCTGCTGTGTAAAATTTGCTCGATAAAGCGAACCGACCCTCCCATTGTTGGGTTGGACGGGGGCATGAACGTTCTTATGCGCCCGGCCCTGTATAAGGCATATCACGAGATCGTAAATGTCACGCGTCCCATGAACGATCTAATCCCGACTACTATAGTGGGGAGGATTTGCGAAAGCACGGATGAGTTTGGCCGCGACCGACCTTTCCCCTCTGCGTCAGAGACAGGAGATGTTGTGGCGATACTTCATGCCGGGGCTTATGGCTACGTGATGAGCTCGAACTACAATTCCACAGCCAAGCCAGCAGAGGTGTTGGTCGAAGAGGGAAGCGTCAGACTGATTCGCCCAAGGGAAGAGCCGATGCGCGATATTGTAAAGAGTTTCCTATAGCACCATTTTCAACCGCATGCGGTCCATAGGGCGATGGTATAATAAGCGATGAATGGCTCTCGTATCGCCAAAAAGGACAACGGTGGAGAAAGTCTTGGCCAAAACTTTACCGAAAGGATTTTATCCTTTCTTTTGGGATGTTCAGCCAGAAAAATTAGATGTGCAACGAAACGCCTCGTTCATAATTGAAAGGCTGCTGGAGATGGGAGACGATGCGGCCATAAGATGGGTGCTCGCCACTTACCCCATGGAGGCTATCGAAGGAGTAGTACGAGATAGTCGGCGCCTCTCTAAGAAAACAGTTAGGTTCTGGCAGTTGATTTTCGGTCTGGAGGACGAAGAGATAAGGTGTTTATCGACGTATTACCGCGAGGTGGAAAGTCCGCTCTGGAACTTTTAAAAGGCATTGAAACGATGCGGAACTTTTATCTGGCCGGAGGGACAGGCCTTGCCCTTCACTTGGGACACAGGATTTCGGGGGACCTGGATTTTTTTTGCCAAGGACAGTTTGAGACGACAACCCTGAGAGATAGCCTTATTGCCACAGAGCAATTTAAGGTTTTATCTGAGGCTCAAGACACTTTGCACGGGGTGCTCGCCGAGACGAAGGTCTCTTTTTTGAGGTATCCCTATCAGCTTCTTTTTCCCACCGAGGATCTGGAAGGCCTGAAGGTCGCTGACACGCGAGACATTGCAGTGATGAAGATCGCTGCCATCAGTAGTAGGGGAAGCAAAAAAGACTTTGTGGACCTTTACTTCGTTTGTCAAATTTACCCGATGGAATCCTTATGGGAGTTGTTTGAAAAGAAATATCGACAGGCAAACTACAGCAGGTATCATATCTTGAAGAGTTTGGTTTTCTTTGACGATGCCGACCGAGAACCAGATCCCGTGATGCTCAAACCATGGAACTGGGAGCACATAAAGGGATATTTTAGGGAAATGGCCGCCACGCACTTGAATTATTTATAGTTACTTGGCACAAAGTTACTCAGTGAACCGCCCCGGCTTTCCCGAAGGAGACATAGCCCTGCGCTGCAATCCAGCGCAGGGCTATGGGCTGCCTATTTTGAGGATGCTTCAGAGAGGCTTCCCGTGGCTGCGTCGTACTCGAAGAGCTTGACCCAAGAGGGCTTGCCTTCGACGTCTTTTACGGCGAAGAAGTCGACGTTAAGTGCCTTTCTGTCGCCGAGCTCGTCGAGCTCGGTCCAGCCGCTGACGCCGTAGTAGTTGTAGGCCACGTGAGGAAGTGCGACCTTTATCGCCTCGCCGTAGCCGGATTGTGCGCACAGCGCGGAGAGGGCGGCGAGCCAAGCGCAGTCATACGCTACCAGGCTATAGATGTCGAGCGTCTCGCCTATCCGCTCCTCTGTGGTTTTAGGAGATCTTCGAGAAATTTGAAAGTGGTCGGCGAATTTGCCTCACCTTTATGTCCTTTTTTCACAGGGAGACCTCCAAGCCCACCTTCGCTTCAAGAGCTCTCTTGTAGATCTCCCTGGCAGTGACCACGTCCTGGACTCCTATCCCCACCGTCTTGAAAACCGTTATCTCTCCATCGCCGCTGCGCCCCTCTGTGTGGGCAGTCACCAGCTCTCCTATCTCCCCTGAGATGATAGAGGCGTCAAAAAGCCCTTCTTTGATGGGTATGATGAAGTCGCCCGCCTCCGATAACACCGCTTCCCGCGAATCCACGAACACCCTGTCGGCCCTCTTGAGGAGATCTGGGGGGAGCTCCTGCATTTGAGGCGTATATGAACCTATACCGTTGACATGAGCGCCGTCCTTGACTTTGGCTCCGGGGAAGACCGGCGCTTTAGAGGTGGTGACTGTGGTTATCACGTCGGCGCCATCTACGGCCTCTTCTGGCGACCTTGCAAGCGCAATTCTCACGCCCTTTTTGCCCCATCTCTCTCCTGCGCTTCGGACGAGGCTTTGAGCTCTGGCGGCGTCGACGTCGAAGATCCTTATCTCTTTCAGCTCTCTGACGGTCAACATGGCCTCGAGCTGGTAGAGGGCCTGCCCTCCAGCTCCGATTATGGCGCCCACCGATGCATCTTTGCGGGATAGGAGGTCTGTGGCTGCCCCCGCAGCCGCCCCAGTGCGAAGCTGCGTGAGATACGTACCGTCCATGATCGCGCATACCTCTCCGGTCTGTGGCTCTAAGAGCACCATTGTAGCGGGGACCGCCGGGCGTCCGACCTTCACGTTGTTGGGAAATACGGATACGATTTTTACTCCGAGAGACTCTGTCTCCTCGACGTAGGCTGGCATAAAGAGCGCTCCTCCAGCGCCTTTCGGCACGTCGATGTTGGTCCTCAAGGGCACAGTTGCCTTCCCTTCGGAGAAGAGCTTGAAGGCGAGTTTCACGGCCTCTACGGCCTCCTTCATAGAATAGACCCTTTGCATCTCTTCTTTCTTGAGCAGAAGCACTCGGCATACCTCCTTGCTCTTTAAATGCAGGCCGGCTCGAAGAAGAGGTCGCCCTCCTCGAAGCGGCTGTAGCGAAAGGGAGAGACGTCTATGAACGGCTCTTCGCCGCAGACGATTTCAGCCATGATTCGCCCTATGGATGGGGCAAATTGCAGGCCATGGCCGCTCCATCCGCAGTCCAAGAAAAAGCCCTCCACAGGGGTAGCCCCCACTACGGCTTGCGAGTCAGGCGTGACGTCATAAGTGCCCGCCCACTGCCGCACAACTCTGACGCCCGCCAGGGAGGGCATCTTCGAGAGCACCCCCTTGGACGCCTCGTGCAGGAATTCCCAGGAGCTTTCGTCGCTGATCTCCTTTATGTCTAAGGGGTTTCCCCATCCTAATATGAACGTCCCATTTGGACACTGCTTCCAGTAGCTGCCGTCGTCCATGCACAGCACGAAGGGGTGCCTTATGCGCTCCACAGGCTCGGTTACCAGGAGCTGGTGCCTTTCGGGCGTTATCGGAACGTCGAGTCCCACCCATGAGGCTATATGTGCGCTCCACGGCCCCGCTGCGCAGATTACAGCTTCAGCGTGGCAATCGCCAGTGGCGGTTTGCACCCCCCTCACCCTGTCCTTCCAGCGCCGAAGGCCTGTAATCGGCGTCTCGGCGTGGATTTCAACGCCGAGGCGCTTTGCGGCGTGGGCGTAGGCGAAGGTCAGCGTATGGGGATTTACGTGCCCATCCTTTGGACACCAGCTCGCCCCCAACATGCTGCGCACGTCGATGGCGGGAGCCACCTCCTTTATTTCTTCGGGCGAGAGGATGGACGATGGGATGCCCAAAGAATTTTGCAGCGACACATTTTTTTCGAGCTGCCGGAGCTGCGCCTCGCTATACGTGATCCAGAGATATCCCGATTGTTCAAATTCGAGGGGAAAGGGAGGGTCCAATTCCTCTTTTAGAGAGGCCAGATGCTCGAGGTTGTATATGGCCAAACGGCAGTTCACCTCCGTGCCGAACTGGTGCCTGGCCCCGGCCGCGCTCCTGCCGCTCGCCCCGGAGGATAGATAACCCCTCTCGAAAAGGGCGCAGCGCACGCCCTTTTTGGCCAAGTGATAGGCTATGGAACAGCCGTGAACGCCTCCACCTATTATCGCTACATCGACGATCATGTCCCAAGTTCCTTCCTTAAGCATTTGTTTTGGGATTATTTTAGTAAGACAGATGGCAATGTCAAGCTCACCGGGCGCGTGTGGTTTGCCCTTTGTGTATGCTGCCTACCGGAGTGCCTCCTGGCGGGCAAAGGCGCGGTATGGAGAGAGGATTTCGAGCGTCTCTTGATCTTCAGGTGTGAGTCTGCAGGTCACCATGCGCGAGAGGAGTTCTCCGAGGCCTGGTCCGAGCATCACCCCTTGCCCGCACATCCCTATCGCCATGAGATATCCTTCCACTTCATGGCTCCAGCCCACGAGCGGGGAGCCATCCGGCGTCATGGGGTAAAGGCCGCGCCATTGCCTTCGCACCCGCAGGTTTGAAAGCCTCGGCATAATCTTGATCATTCGCCTGGCTACCTGCGGCAGGAAGGCGCTCGTCTCTCGCTTGTCCTCGCCCCAGATGAGGGGATCGGGGGTGAAGTTGAAGGTAAATTGGCCGCTGGCGAGCTGGTGAAAGTAGAGATTGGCTGACCCTGGAGCTGGGCGGATGTCCACCACCATCGGGTCGAGGAAGTGGGCCACCGGCTCGCTCACCCCGGCCTCGTGGCAGTCGGGTCGCACCGGATGTTTGAAGTCGAGCATTGCGCCGACCTCGCGCGCCCACGGGCCTGCGGCGTTGACCACCACGCCGGCGGTGTAATCGCCCTTATCCGTGCGCACTGCCCGCACTCTGTCCCCGACCTTTATAAATCCCACTACGCGCTCGTTCAGGTGGAATTCAGCCCCGTGGCGGCGTGCCTCGTCGTAGAAGGCGCGGTTTAAAAGCAGAGGCGAACAGTGCCCATCGTCGGGCGAATAGGTTCCACCGATCAACCCTTGCTGGTTTAAGTCGGGCACGATCTCCAAAAGCCCTTCCGCGTCATGCCAATCGATGTTAAGCCCGTAGCGATGCTGGATTTCGAGGAGGTCCTTCATGGTCCTCTCCTCGCGAGGGGTGTAGGCGACGAATAGATACCCACCCGGTCGCCACTCCACATCGTGGCCGTATGTCTCCCGCCACGTGGAGATGATCTCGATCGAGCGCAGGCATAGCCTTATCTTTGCCGGGTCTGAGTGGGTGGCGCGCACACCGCCGATGGCCGCTTTGTTCGACCCCTGTCCTACGCTTGCAAACCTGTCCAAGACGAGCACGCTTAGACCAACCTTGGCCATGGCAAATGCCGCAGGCATCCCTACGCTCCCTGCCCCGATGATGACGACGTCGTAGTGCCTCTTGTACTTCATTCCTCGTCGCTCGCCCCCGCGAATGCGCTCAGGGGCACCTCCAAGAAGAGCGGGCGCCGGACGTAGTCCGTGACGCTTTCAAGCGAAATGCTTTCCTCGAGAAAAAGGCGCTTTATGAGGGGGCCGCAAACCTTCCCGCCGCATGGTCCCATCCCGGCTCGCGTCGCGGCCTTGATCTCGTTCATGTCCCGACACCCCTCTCGTATAAGCTTCCTGATCTCCCCAACCGTCACCCGTTCGCAACGGCAGGCGATCTCGTCGTCCGCAAGCCTAAGTGTGGCTTCAGGAAGCGGTGCGGATACCTCTGGTGCCTGCACCCGAAGGCCGGCTATCTCTTCAGCTAAAACCCTTGGGCTTTTGAGCTCAATGAGCAGAGTCCGGTCGTTTTTTGGGATTGCCTTTACCTCCGTCACCTCTACCTCTCCCAGCGGATTGCCTTCTTCGTCCACCGCCGTGACGATCTCCCCGACGTTTAGGCTTTCCCTCGAGAGTTCGTAGGGCAGAGTGACAGTTGGCCATTCCGAGTCCTTGCGGTAGTCCACAAGTGCGATAGCCAGCCCAGGGCATACCACGACGCACCGCTCGCAGCCGATGCAGCTTTTGTCGCCCTCGACGAACTCTGGAACCTTTCGGATGTCCTCTGGGTCGATGCGTATGAGCCCTCGCGGGCATGCCGAGGCGCAAGGGTTGCAGGGGATCTCTTGGCGGCAGTGGATCACTGGAAAGACTCCCTCCTCGCGGTGTGGGGTGCCTTTCGGCAGGCACAGCCCAGGCTTGGAGGCCAAAACTTCTGCCATCCTCTCCAACCCCTTCGGGGCTTCGGCCTCTTCAAGCCCCAGGGCGGAAGCTACCTTTAGGCCGGCGATCTCGCCGGATATGATGGCGGCAGAGGCCTCGGCGACCTCTTTGGCATCGCCGGCGGCTAAGGCTGTTATCCCGAACTCCAAAGCCTTCCGGTAGAATTCGTCCACCGGGTCCAGGCCAACTGCGACCAGCAGCGTGTCGCAGGCGAAGCTCTTCTCCGTCCCCGAGATGGGGTTGAATTTTTCGTCCACCTGGGCGATGGTCACAGACTCTACCTGATCCTTGCCGTTTGCGGAAATGACGGTGTGCGAGGTGTAGATGGGGACGCCAAGGCGTGCGAGCTTGTCGCGATGGACCTTGTAGCCGCCGCATTCAGGTAAGGCTTCGGCCAAGCCTGCCACCTGAATCCCGGCCTGGATGGCGTGGTAACCGGCGATGAGGCCGACGTTTCCCCCTCCCACGATAAAGAGCCGCTCAGCTGCCTTCACGAGATCGCGGTTCACCAAGGTCTGGAACGCCCCGGCGCCATAGACGCCTGGCAGGGTATTCCCGCGGAACACGAGGGACCTCTCTCTGGCTCCAGTCGATACCAAAAGCACCTCTGGCTCGACCAAGACGTAGTCTTTGCCGTTGCGCAGGATGCCCACCTTGTGGTCGCTGAATACGGCCAAGGCGGAGGAGTTGAGCCACACCTCGACCGAGGGGAAAGCGCGCACCTTCTCCTCCAATTTGGCGGCTATGTCTATGCCTCGCGTGCCGGCGTAAACTGCGTCGCTTGAGCCGAAGAACCGGTGGGTCTGGAGGACGAGCTTCCCCCCGAGGGCGCTTTTATCTTCTACGATGAGGGTCTTTATGCCGCGCCTGCCGAGCTCAATCGCAGCTGAAAGCCCGGCCGGCCCTCCGCCTATGATGAGGACTTGAACTTCGACTTCCTCGATCTCGCGCATGGGCGGCACGGAATCCACTTTGGGAAGTTCGGGTAAGCCGCAGACGGGCTCGACCTGCATCCCCGGCCGCACCGCGGTCATGCAAGCCTTGAGCGGCTTTCCGTCGGCTATCACGAGGCACTGGGAGCACTGGCTGTTGGCGCAGAAGATCCCTTGAGGCGAACCGTCCTTCTGGTGGTTGCCGAAGATGCGAATGCCGTTCGCAAAGAGCGCCGCTGCTATGGTCTCCCCCTCGTAGGCTTGGAGTTTTTCGCCTGAGAACGCAAACTCAAACGGTCTTTTTCGCTCCACCTTAAGGATCGGATGCTCTTCAATCCGCACATCTACCACCTCTTGAGCCTAAGGCACATTCTCCCACCGCGACCTGGCCGGAATATTTCGGCATTTGAATGTATTTTACACTCGACGTTGCCTGTTGAATAGAAGGAGTCGCTTTTTGGTTCGGCCGAATCCAAAACGCGCTCCGAAATTTGCTGCCATAGATATGTCGAGATAGTCGGCGCCACGTTGACGATTTTCAGGTTGGGCGTTAATATCGTGTCGTCTTCAGTTTGGCAAGGGCAATCTATATGCCGTATTTGAGGTGCCGGTGTAGCTCAATAGGCAGAGCAGCTGACTTGTAATCAGCAGGTTGGCGGTTCGAGTCCGCCCGCCGGCTCCAGCGGAAGCGTAACGCGTGAGAGACGAGGCTAAAAAATGGCCTTTTCTTTCAGACGTTTTTCTTTCCGGTGAGCGAATCGGCACGGATCTTCCAGACCAGCACACGGTCTAAGGCTGCCTTGGGAAACTCAAAGGGGCCCT
Organism: Synergistales bacterium 54_24; assembly: GCA_001508935.1. Lineage (GTDB taxonomy): Bacteria > Synergistota > Synergistia > Synergistales > Thermosynergistaceae > Thermosynergistes. The sequence continues at coordinate 6,065 of LGFQ01000008.1, read as the reverse complement.
TCGTGTAATGCTCCATGAAGATCTCGAGCGCTGCGGCCTTTTCGGCGGCATCCTCTACAAATTCTACCCTTCCTGAGCCCATGACGCTGCGATAGTGCGTCGTCCAGCTGCAGGGCACAGGCCCTTCTACGACCTCCCACTCCGATACTACGCAAAACGATATATAAGGGTTTTGACGGGCAAATTCGACCTTTTTGCCCTCCCTCGCCGAGTGCAGGTAGAGAGTGCCATCTCGCCAGGCGTAATTCATGGGCACTACGTAGGGCTCGTTTTCTTTGCAAAGGGCGATGTGGCACACTTTGCTCCTCTTTAAGATTTCCTCTATTTCGGCTGGATCTTTTATCTCGCGGTCGCTCCTCCTCAAGGTGTTCCCTCCCTGTGTAATTCTATAAGCAGATACTTTATCTTATTATATTATACGAGACCTGCTCTTTGGTCGTGCCGAGTTCTGTCGAGATCTAAGACCAAATCGGCCTTGCAGGCCGAGTAAGATTGGCCGTAAGTCTGTTATGATAAACGTGACTGGGGTGGCAAAAAGGTGGATGGTTTGCTATGCTGTCTCAAGTGATAATTGACACGAAGATTTTAGGGAGGCGGAAGTAATGGCAAGTGAAAGGCTTAAGGCTCTCATCATCGACGATATTAATCCTGTGGCGGCGGAGATCCTGGGCAAGTACATGGACGTGACGGTGGACAAAAGGCCATTGAAGACCGAGGAGCTCGCCTCTGTAATTGAGCCGTATCATCTTCTGATGATGCGGGTCTCGGCGAAGATCGGCCCTTCAGTGATCGATAAGGCGCCGAACTTGAAGATAGTCGCCTCGGCCACGGCGGGCCTTGACCATGTCGATCTGGGCTATTGCCGCGAGAAGGGCATAACCGTGATAAATGCCGCAGGCGGCAATGCCGAGTCCGTGGCGGAGCTCGCCTTCGGTTTCATGATATCCCTTTTTAGGGAGATTCCGAGGGCCAGCAAGGATGTCAAATCCGGAGTATGGAATAGGGCGGCCTATAACGGCAGGGAATTGTTAGGAAAGACCCTCGGCCTGGTGGCCGTCGGGAACGTCGGAAGGAGAGTGGCGGAACTTTCCAGGGCCTTCGGCATGAGCGTGCTCGCCTTTGATCCGTATGTGTCACAGGAGGCGGCTCGCGAAATGGGCGTCAAGCTCGTAAGTTTGGAAGAGGTGTTGCGGGAAAGCGACGTAGTTTCGATCCACGCACCCCTGACACCGGAAACGCGCCACATGATCTCTGCCCCTCAGATAGCTATGATGAAAGACGGTGCATATCTGGTGAACGCGGGCAGAGGTGGCATCGTCGACGAGGCAGCGGCTTATGAAGCCTTGAAGAGCGGGAAACTTGCGGGGATGGCGGCTGACGTTATGGAGGTTGAACCGTGCCCACAGTCTCCCCTTTATGAGCTCGACAACTTCATCGTGACGCCTCACTTCGGTGGCCAGACACCCGAGGCCCTGAAGAGGATGGCTTCTATCGCCGCAGAGAGGGCACTCGAGGCATTGGGGCTTAAAGCGTAAGTAAAGCGTTAAGAAACTGCCATAGCCCAGGGTGCAGTTGGATTGAAACTAACTCAACCTTCGCGCCCTGGGCTATATTTTTAGCCGGTCTCCCTTATGTTTGCGGCTGACAAGTTCGATGATAATAAGTAGTTAACAGCGAGGATCCTTGAGATTCTTTTTTCTTGCTGCACCTCCTGGTGTGTATAATTTGGCGGCCTGTACTGCCCACCGGGAGGTGTTTCTTTCGTTTCTCAAAGGCCATATACAAAATAGGTTACGCTATCTTCTTCGGCAGTGTCGTCAGGAGAGTTTGTAAAACCTCTGTGTCTTCGTATTCCTCGAGACGGCCCTCATCTCCAAGCTTGGCGATCGAGGGATCTATGGGCAGCTTAGCCAATATAGAGACTCCATGCTCCCTTAACTCTTCTACGTGGCTCAAACCGAAGGGTTCCCATATCTGATGGCAGTGAGGGCATATAGCATAGCTCATGTTCTCCAGCGCGCCCAAAACCGGTACGGATAACATATTGGCCATGTTTACGGCTTTAAGTACCACCATAGCAGAAAGGGCTTGGGGAGATGTGACCGCCAGAAATCCATCCAGGGGGAGCATCTGCATGACCGTAAGCGGAGCATCGGAAGTGCCTGGCGGCAAGTCCACCAAAAGATAGTCTACCTCCCCCCACGTTACATCATCCCAGAATTGTTTTATGACGTTTGTTATGAGGGGCCCCCTCCATATCACGGGTTTGTACGGATCATCCAGGAGGAGGTTGATAGACATTACGCGGATCCCAAATCTCGGTGAGGCAGGAGGGATCAAGCCAGAAGAAGCGGCCTTGGGCATGCCATCCACCCCTAAAAGTTTTGGGATGGATGGCCCTGTGAGGTCTGCGTCCAGAATACCTACCTTAAAACCTTGTCTCTGCAAGGCTACGGCGAGCAGGGCGGTGACGGAGCTTTTCCCTACACCGCCCTTGCCGCTTCCTATAGCGAACACACGATCTATACCTTCCTTTTTGGCTTTGGCGAATTGCGCATTGTCGGGGGTTTCGTTCATCAAAAACTCCTCCTTCATTTCAAGCTGACTGATGCAAGACCCAGATCCGCGTGGGTCATATGGTAGAGCTTGCGCAACACATATGCCGCTGACAGAATAGCCCCCTCACATCCTATATAGGGCAAATTATTCTCTGCAAAAAAGGAAAGACAGAAACTCCCGCCTCGTTTGCTGGGCCGAACAACGAGAGGTATTATACTATTATAAATATTGAATATCAATATCAAATATGCCGAAGCTGCGAGTGAGGTGACTGAAATGAGGCATTTGATGGCCAGCACCAAGAGCAGTAGAGAGGAAGCAAAAAAGAGGAGTGTAGGGAACCACTATAGTGCGGTGCGGAGCTGCATGCTTGATGATGCGAGAGGTCGGGGTACCCGACCTCTCGATTGTGTATTTTCTCTGCTGCTTCCTAAGCCTGACTGCTTTCTCCTTCGATTTCAGCGAGGCGTTTCTGTATATTGTCGAGTGCGCGGCGAAGTTCTGCTGCTTCCTGCCTCAAGATATCCTGCTCCTGCCGTGGATCTTGTTGTGCGGCATAAGGATACGCTGGCATCGGGGCGTAGAGATAGCGCCCCCACCATCTGCGGCCACCTCCCCAGAAGCCTCTTCCCCAGCCAAAGTAACCCCTTCCAGGCCAGGCGCGGGCGTTTGCGTATCCTGGAACACCGTAACCGGCACAATAACCGGCAGCTCGACCAGTCATGGGACCAAAGCCCGCAGGTCCTGTTCCGTCTCCGCGCGGCATCTCCCTTTCCCTAACGGCACCGGCCATGCTCTGGAACATGCAATGAAACCGATCGGCTTTCGATCAGAAACCAGCACAACAGTTATCGGTACCTTCGCTACTAAAGAACTTTTTGTGGAGTAGCTTGCATGTTACCCTTGGAGGGTATATAATGTGCCCAAAATAACGAGGCTATATGAAGTTGGCTAAAAGGAGAAAAGGAGGAAGGATGCGTGGATAGGAGTCTTTCGACGAAAGCGCTCATCATCGGTGGAGGGCCAGGTGGACGCATCTCCTATATGGTTTTGCGGACGATGGGTGAGAACAAAGTGAAGATAGTTATGAATGAGGAACCAACGGTCATCTGCAGCTTGCCATATGGGGTTGGCAGGAAGCTTGTGCCCCAAGGCCCTGAGGCGATAGTGGTGGACCTTTCTAAAGGCGGGCGCCTGCCCAAAGACATGCCGAAGGATGTCATACATGGTGTCGTGAAAGAACTTGATGTTGCTTCCAAAAAAGCTTATGTGGAGGGATCCGATGGGCAGGTCGAGATTTCCTTTGAAAAACTCATCTTAGCCACCGGCGCCGTCCCGTGGATTCCTCCCGTATCAGGGGTTTTGCGGGAAGGCTCGTCGCCTGCAGCATCTGATGGCAAAGTCACGTGGGTTATGTATGGCAATGAACTTGTGGAGAAATCCCGTCTGGCGCCCAACGTCTATGTCATCAGGGGAGCCGATGACGCTCGAAGACTTGATGAATTTGCCTCTCGTGCTAAAAGCGTGGTTGTAGTCGGAAGCGGTGCCATTGGACTTGAAACGGCAGAAGCCCTCCATGATCGCGGGCTTCAGGTCTATGTGGTCGAAGTGTTACCGCATTTGAGCGTGGCTTTGGATGCGGATATGGCATCTTGGATTGAAAAGCGTGCGCTTGAGCGCGGCGTTAAAGCCTACATCGGCGTTAGCGTGACTGACGTAACGCCCGAAGGCGTGGCATTATCCGATGGCTCGACTATCGAGGCCGATGGCATGCTCTTCGCCACAGGCGTGCGTCCCAACGTGGCATTGGCTAAAGCTTGTGGGATCAAAGTGGAGAGGGGAATCGTGGTCGACTCCCACATGAGGACGTCTCATCCAGATGTCTACGCTGTGGGCGATGCCGTGCAGGTCGTTGATGCTCCTACTGGCAGGCCGATATTGCCTCTCATAGGCACTCTCGCCATGAGGCAGGGACTGGTGGCGGCATCCAACATCATGGGCATGCCCGCAGAGCTTCCACCCGTTACCATATGGGGAGTGAGCTCTTTCTTTGACCTGCATTGGGCCAGCATAGGATGGAGCGAAGAGGCGGCGAGCAAGGCAGGGATTTCCGTAAAGACGATCGTCCTCCCTGTTAGGACGAGGGATGAAGCGATGCCTTTGGGGAAAGACGGTTATTGGAAGGTCGTTATCTCGAAAGAAAAAGCTCCTGGTTTAAAAGAAGGACAAATAATCGGTTTTCAAGCTGTGATCGAAGGCGATCCCGTAATCAACTTGAGCGAGCGTTTTTTGGACATTATTGCGGCAAAAGAGAGCGTCTCAGAGATCTTGCGTCACTACTTCGCTCATTGTCCTTCGCAAAACGCTGTGGACGATCCCTACCTCGCGCTATTCTTTAATTATCAGAAAAGCATCGCCGGTTAAGGGATTGAACATAAGGCGGGTCATCGTCTGCCCGGGAAGGATTTGACTATCGGCGATTGGACGGTAACTGAACATCTCAAGCCTGGGTGGTTGTGGAAAAAATATTATTGCGGCCAGCGAATCACTTATTGGCCGCAATAATATTGCAAGCTTGAGATTTTATCAAGTTGTGCGACAAGGCTTCAATGCAGTGGAGGCCAGGGACCGTAACCACCGAAATCCCTTCTCATCTCATCATATACACCTTTACCCAAGAGAAAGGCGTATATGTCATCGGCCTTTTTCTCCGGATCGATATCTTTGAACGCCTCCGGATATAAGACGGAGCCTATATAATATGCGTTGGCAAAACAGGTGCCCAAGTTTGTGGTGTAGTGGTTATAGGGGAGAGTCAAATAAACTCTCCCCTGTTTAAACGCCGACAGGTGTTCATAAAAGTGCGGATTTTTTTCTATATCTGCCTGGACGAGATGGCTTCCGCCGCCGTCTATGAAAATCACGTCCGGATCCCACTCCAAGAGTTTTTCCCTGTCTATGAAGATATGGTCGCCTTTTAGCCCCTCTACAACGCTTTTAACAGATAAAAACTCAAAAGGAGGATAGGACTTAAGGGTGCTATCGATGCCATGGGCCCCCCTGTGTCCAATTCCGCCTATGTAGGTCTTGGGCTGTGACCTCCCCAGGGGTATAGCCCGGTCCGACAGCTCTTTCTTCATCTGCGTAAAAAATTCGACGAGGATGTTCGCTCTCTCGTCGCATTCCGTTATTCGTCCGATGAGCCTGAAGGAATCGAAAACTGTCTCGTCAAAGGTCCCCAAATCGCCGTAGGATAACACCACTACGGGAACGCCCAGCTTGTTCTGTAGTTTTTCTGCGTTTTGCCCTTGCATGTATGTTACAAAAAGCAGGTCGGGTTTGCAGGCAAGGGTTGCTTCTGGGTCCGGACCGCGGTCTATGTAGGCTGGCCCTCCGGAGCCTATCGTGGGAAGGGTCTTGAACTCTGGGTGGGCATAGGCATAAGGTCGCCCTGTCGGGTCTTTTTCCATCTCTTCCACGCCGACCACTTTTTCTGTTTGGTTCAT